>JAHHSF010000008.1 GCA_020025375.1 Oscillospiraceae bacterium
TGCCCAATGACAACATCAAGCGCACCATCGATAAGGCGCTGGGTTCCGGCAATGCCGACGATTACGAGAACGTGGTCTATGAGGGTTACGGCCCCTCCGGCGTTGCGGTTATCGTGGAGGCCCTTACCGACAACCGCAACCGTACCGCCCCTGAGGTCCGCCATCTGCTGGACAAATATGGCAAGGGCCTGGGCGCTACCGGCTGTGTTTCCTGGTCCTTTGACCGCAAGGGCGTTATCGTCATTGAGCGAGAGGATCTGGACGAGGACACTGTCATGATGGATGCCCTGGATGCCGGGGCCGACGATATGCAGGCCGACGATGACGTGTTTGAGATTTACACCAGTCCTGACGCCTTCAACGATGTGGTCAGTACTATGGAGGCCAAAGGCTATGTGTTCGTTTCTGCCGAGATCGACATGGTCCCCCAGAACTATGTCAAGCTGGAGAACGAGGACGATATCAAAAACATGGAGAAGCTCATCGATTATCTCGAGGAGAACGACGACGTACAGAACGTCTACCACAACTGGGAGCAGGACTAAAACAGACAAGAGCGGGGAAATGCACAGCATTTCTCCGCTCTTTTTTGGTTGGGGGGACGGTATTGAAAAAACGGCGAAGGGATTTTCCTTCGCCGTTTCTTTTTAAGTCGCAAGTAAATCTGTAAGCCGGGTTCTGTCATTGAAGACAGCCATCTATCTCGACCTGCCGTCACCGACAGGCTCAAGCCACCTCCCCGGGACGGCCGGGCCGGCCTATTGCCCCTCCACGGTGTTGCTCCGGATAGAGTTTACAGCGATGGACGCTTCCACGCCATCGGGTGAGCTCTTACCTCGCCTTTCCATCCTTACCGCCCAGGCTTACGCCCGGGTGGCGGTTTCTTTCTGTTGCACTTGTCCTAGGGTCACCCCCGGCAGGCGTTACCTGTTATCCTTGCCCTGCGGAGCCCGGACTTTCCTCAGACAGAGGCCTTTCGCCCTCTGTCCGTGGCTGTCCAACTTACTTGCCCAAATATTATACCGTATGAGAAATGTCCTGTCAATCATTGTACCGCCAGCGGATTGAAAAAGGGCTTCTTCTGTGGTATAGTATTCCTGTTACTCTGTACCGGATAAGGAGGTACAACATGGAACTGTCCATTCACGAATATCTGTCTTCCCTCAAAGGGAAAAAAGTGGCGGTGCTGGGCATCGGCGTGTCCAACACCCCTCTTATCAAAATGCTTTTGCGGGCCGGGATCAAGGTGACCGCCTGTGACAAAAGCGACTGCGTCAAGCTGGGCGGTGTGGCCGAAGAGCTGGAGAGCCTGGGTGCCGAGCTCTGCCTGGGCGAGGACTACCTGGACCATCTGAAGGGCCACAGCGTTATTTTCCGCACCCCCGGCATGCGGCCGGACCTGCCCCAGCTGGTGGCCGCCCAGGAGAAGGGGGCACTGCTTACCTCCGAGATGGAGGTTTTTTTCCGGGTCTGTCCCTGTCCCATCATTGCCGTTACCGGGAGCGATGGAAAGACCACCACCACCACCATTATCGCCAAGTTGTTGGAGGCGGCCGGATACAGCACCTACCTTGGGGGCAACATTGGACAGCCCCTTCTGACCGACACCGTAGGCATGGAGCCCGGAGATATGGCGGTGGTGGAGCTGTCTTCCTTTCAGCTCATGACCATGGACCGCAGTCCCCATATAGCCGTGGTCACCAACCTCGCTCCCAACCATCTGGACGTACACAAGTCCATGGGCGAGTATGTATCCGCCAAGGCGAACGTCTTTCTCCATCAAAAGCCCGGGGATAAGGTGGTCCTCAATTTTGACAATCCGCTCACCCGTAGCTTTCAGGAGCTGGCCCCCGCCGGGATCACCTGGTTCTCCCGGCAGGAACCGCTGGAGACAGGGGTCTATCTGAAGAATGACGCCATCTGGTACAACAGCGCCGATGGCACCCGGCGGGAGGTCCTGCCTCTGAGCGATATTTTGCTCCCCGGGGTCCACAACATCGAAAACTACATGGCGGCTATTGCCGCCGTGGATGGCTTTGTCTCCGACGGCATCGTCCGGGACTTTGCCCGCACTTTCGGCGGAGTGGAGCATCGAATCAAGCTGGTTCGGGAGCGTAATGGGGTAAAATACTACAATGACTCCATTGCCTCCAGCCCATCCCGCACCATCGCCGGCCTCCGTTCCTTTGACCAAAAGGTCATTCTCATCGCCGGCGGCTACGATAAGCACATTCCCTTTGACCCTCTGGGTCCCGAGGTGATGGAGCATGTCAAGGAGCTGATCCTCACCGGCGATACGGCGGAGAAGATTCGGGCCGCTGTAGAGGGGACTAAGGGCTACGCCGGTGACCCCGCCATCACCATGGTGGACGACTTTAAGGAGGCCGTCCTGGCCGCCGATCAACTGGCCAAGCCCGGAGACATCGTGCTCCTTTCGCCCGCCTGCGCCTCTTTTGACCGCTTCAAAAACTTTGCCCAGCGGGGCGAGACCTTCAAGCAAATCGTACTTGGACTATAAGGATGTGATAAAATGACCACCAAAGAACGCCTGCAGGCGCTGTGTTCCCTGAACGGCCCCTCGGGCTTTGAACACCCTGTTTCGGAAAAAGCCGCCGAACTGCTCCGTCAGGTCGGTATGGATGAGGTTACCGTCGATAAGATGGGCAACGTCCTGGGTGTGCGCCGTTGCGGCAAGCCTGGGGCCAAGAAGCTCCTGCTGGACGCCCACCTGGACGAAATCGGCCTTATGGTCACTGGAATCCAGGACGGCTATCTCCGTTTCCGCTCCATCGGCGGCGTGGATCCCCGGATGCTTCCTGCCCGGGCGCTGAACATCCTCACCGACCCTCCCATTTTCGGTGTGGTTGCCTGTCTGCCTCCCCATGTGCAGACAGCAGAGGAAGCTGAAAACTCCATTCCCATTAAGGACCTTTTCATCGACATTGGCATGACCCAGGAGCAGGCGGAAAAGGCGGTACCCATCGGGACCCCCATCACCTACCGGGGCGGCTGTTTTGAGTTGGGCAACGTCCAGATGTGCGGTAAAAGCATGGATGACCGGGCCTGCTTCACCATCCTTCTTCGGGCGGCGGAGCTGCTGGCAGACAAGGAGTTGGACGTGGACCTCTATATTTTGGGCAGTACACGGGAAGAGGTCTCCGGCGTAGGCGCCATTGTCAGCACCAACCGGGTAATTCCTGACTTCTGCGTGGCAGTGGATGTGACCCATGGCCGTACCCCCGACGCACCCAAGGATCGGGCCTGTGAGCTGGGCGGCGGCCCCGCCATCGGCGTTGGCCCAAACATGACCCACTGGATGACTCGGCGGATGAAGGCCAAATGCAAGGAAAACGACTGGCCTTATAGCCTGGAAGTCATGGAGGGGCACACCGGTACCAACGGCTGGCATATGCAGATCTGCCAGGAGGGCATTGCCACCTCGGTGGTTTCCCTGCCCCTGAAATATATGCACACACCCATTGAGGTCCTGAATTTGAACGATGTGGAGGCGGTTGCCAACCTGCTGGCCGCCTTTACCGTCGGTCTGGGAGAGGAGGCGGAGACGATATGCTGAACTTGGTGAAAGAGCTGTGCGCGGCCACCGGTCCCTCCAGCTATGAGGAGGAGATTCGGGCTTTGATTCGCGCCAAAGCGGCCCCTCACGTCGATGAAATGCGGGTGGACGCCGTGGGCAACCTCATCGTCTTTAAGAGGGGCAAAAAGCCCACCGGGAACAAGCTTATGCTCTGCGCCCACATGGACGAGGTCGGCATCATCGTTCACTCGGTCACCGAGGAGGGCTATCTGAAGTTCCGGTTCCTGGGCGGGGTGGACCGCCGGGTCACTCTGGGCAAGCCGGTGTGGCTGGGCCCCGGCCGTGTCCCCGGTATCATTGGCCTGAAAGCCTATCATCTGGTAAGCCCAGAGGAAGAAAAGCGGGTCCCCAAGCTGGAGGATCTGTATATTGACATTGGCGCTAAGAATAAAGCCGAGGCCCTGGAGATGGTGGAGATCGGAGAGTACGGTGTGTTCTCAAACGAGTGCGTGGAGTTCGGTAACGGCTTTTTGAAAGCCAAAGCCATCGACGACCGCGTGGGTTGCGCCATTCTTCTCAAGCTCATGGAGCAGGACCTGCCCATGGACTGCACCTTTGTCTTTACCGTGCAAGAGGAAATCGGCACCCGAGGGGCCTTCGGGGCCGCCTTTTCGGTCACCCCACAGATTGCCCTCATTTTTGAGGGTACCACCGCCGCCGACAGCCCGGCCATGGCCGACCACAAGAAGGTCTGCTGGCCCGGCAAGGGCCCCGTCCTCTCTCTCATGGACGGCGGGACCATCTACGATAAGGAGCTTTTCGAGCTGTTGCGGACCCAGGCCGAGGAGCACGGAATTCCCTGGCAAGTGAAGCACTATCTGGCGGGCGGAACCGACGCCAAGGCCATCCAGCGCACCAAGGCCGGCATCCGGGTGGCGGGCATCTCGGCTGCTGTGCGGTATCTCCACTCTCCCTCCAGTGTTGCCGCCATTGCTGATTTTGATCATATGCTGGCCCTGGGTCGGTACTTTATCGACGCCATCGCCGCACAGTCCTGATAAGGAGGAACGATACTATGGATATTCTTGCTCAGATGCAGGCCCTCAACGCCTGCCACGGCATTTCCGGACAGGAGGGCCAGGTGGCCCAGGTCCTGGCCGAGGCTGCCCGCCCCTATGTGGATGAGATCACCACCGACGTGATGGGGAATCTCATCTGTCATAAGAAGGGACGCGGCCCCAAGGTCATGTTTGCGGCCCATATGGACTCCATTGGTTTCATTGTCACCCACATTGAGGAAAATGGATTTCTCCGGGTGGGCAAGGTGGGGGGCGTTCACCCCAACGACGTTTGCTATATCCCCGTCCGCTTCCCGAATGGCACCAAGGGCGTGGTGGTCCCCGACGGCGGGGCCGACCTGAAGAAGCTGAAAATTGATGACCTGTGCATCGACATTGGCGCGAAAAATAGGGAAGAGGCTGAGGAGCTGGTCCGGGTGGGGGACACCGCCGTCTACGATGCCCCGGCCTTCGTCATGGGGGATAAGCTTACCTCCTGCTATCTGGACGACCGCATTTGCTGTGTGGTCCTCCTGCGGGCCATGGAGCTCCTCCAGAAGAGCGGAAACGACCTCTACTTCGTCTTTACCGTCCAGGAGGAGGTTGGACTCCGTGGCGCCAAAACCGCCGCTTGGAGCGTGAATCCTGACTACGGTATCGCTGTGGACGTGACCCTGGCTGACGACGAACCCGGTGCCAAGCACGATGGGAGCAGCGTTCTCGGTAAGGGGGCTGCCATCAAGGTCATGGACTCCCAGGTCATCTGCCATCCTGCGATGATTCAGAAGCTGGAAGGCTTGGCCAAGGAGCAGGGGATCGCCTATCAGTTGGACGTAATTCGTTCGGGCGGCACCGATGCCGGGGAGATCCACCGCACCCGCATGGGCGTGGTCACCGGGGGTATCAGCGTGCCCTGCCGCTATGTTCATACCCCCGTGGAGACAGTCTCTCAGGCTGATGTGGAGGCCTGTGCCAGGTTGGTAGCCGCCTATGCCGCTACCAAGCTGGACTGACTGAGGCTGTGAGCGGATTGCGCTTTCGCCTTATCATAAAATATAGAAAACAACGGAGTATAACGCAAAATGCCTTTACAGATAAATGACCGTGTCCGGCAGTTGGGCCGGCAGGCGGAGAGCGAATTGCGGGATCAGTTTGACCGTATTGACGCTATCGCCGCGGAGAATACTGAGAAGGTGCTGGCCGCCTTCCAGAAACACAAGGTAGCAGAGTCCTACTTTACCGGCACCACCGGCTACGGTTACGACGACCTGGGCCGGGACAAGCTGGATGAAATCTATGCAGAGATTTTCGGTACCGAGGATGCCTTGGTCCGTATTGGTTTCGCCAACGGCACCCATGCCATCAGCGCCGCTCTTTTCGGGGCCTTGAAACCAGGGGATACCCTGGTCTACGCCGTTGGGGCCCCCTACGACACCATCCAGGGGGTCATCGGTATCACCGATAAGGGCTTTGGCTCCCTGAAGGACTACGGAATCAACTACCGTCAAGTAGAATTGGTTGACAACAAGCCAGACCTGGAGGGTATGGCCCGCATGGTCCGGGAGGACCCCACCGTGAAGGTGATGATGATTCAGCGCTCCAAGGGCTACGCCACCCGGGATTCCCTCTCGGTGGCCGAGATCGCCGAGATGGTCAAGGTTATCAAGGAGGCCAACCCCAACGTGGACGTGCTGGTGGACAACTGCTACGGCGAGTTTGTGGAGACCCTCGAGCCCACCCAGGTGGGAGCTGACCTGGTTGTCGGTTCCCTCATCAAAAACCCCGGCGGCGGCCTGGCTCCTACCGGAGGATACATGGCGGGCCGCCGTGACCTGGTGGAGAAGGCCGCCTACCGCCTCACTGTCCCCGGAATCGGCCGGGAGTGCGGCTCCACCCTGGGAAACAACCGTGCCCTCTACCAGGGCCTCTTTCTGGCCCCCCACACCACCGCACAGGCGGTGAAAACCGCCGTATTTGCCGCCAAGATGATGGAACTGCTGGGCTATGAGGTCTCTCCCACCTCGGAGGAGATCCGCCACGATATTATCCAGATGATCCACCTGCGGGAGCCGGAGGCGGTCAAGCGTTTCTGCCGTGGCATCCAAAAGGGGGCCCCTGTGGACTCCTACGTCACCCCAGAGCCCTGGGATATGCCGGGCTATGATGTTCCCGTCATCATGGCGGCGGGTGCCTTCATTCAGGGCGCTTCCATTGAACTCTCTGCCGACGCCCCCATGCGGGAACCTTACACCGTCTATATGCAGGGCGGTCTGACCTATGAATCCGGTAAGATGGGCATCTTGCTCGCTGTCCAGGAGCTGTTGGGGGAATGATGGCCGAGCCATTCCGCATAGACTGACCCGAAAGGGGAGAGGTCCATGGTACGGCGAAAGCGGTTTCGGAAGGCATGGCCGTGGAACGGCCCGGTGTTTTCCGCCCTTTTAGGTGTGGGACTGGCCCTCTTTTTCATCCACCGGGTCAACACCGCTATCCGCCCCATGATGATCCAATCTGCCACAGCCCAGGTAACAAACCAAGTTGTCACTGCCATCTCCCTGGCGGTAGAGGATCTGCCCATCCGCTATGACCAGGTTATTACCCTGGAGAAAAACGAGCAGGGACGGATCACCGCTCTCCAGAGTGACATGGGTGCCATTGGTGCTTACCGGGACCGGCTCTCCCACGCCCTGGTGACCCAAATGGATGGATTGAAGGAGCAAAACCTGTCCATCCCTCTGGGGTCCCTGACAGGCATTGACCTGCTCTCCGGCCGTGGGCCGGGGGTACCGGTGAAGGTCCTGTCCGCCCGGGCGGTGTCCACCGCCTTTGAAAATGTTTTTTCCGAGGCTGGAATAAACCAGACCCGACACCAGATCATGTTGAATGTGAAGGTGACTGCCAGCATCCTCCTGCCCGGCCAGACCACCCAGGTAGACATTCCCCATCAGCTCTGCGTGGCCGAGACCGTCATCGTGGGAGAGGTCCCAGCGTATTACACCAATTTTGAATAATTGTAAAGGAAACTCACATTACGGAGGAGACACACTATGGACCCAAAGCAGGAGATCCAGAAATTGCGGACCGAGCTGAATGAGCACGGCTACCGCTACTATGTTCTGGACACCCCCATCATTACCGATTTTGAATATGACCGTCTTCTCCGCCGCCTGGAGGATCTTGAGGCTGCCCACCCGGAACTCACCACCCCGGATTCCCCCACGCAACGGGTAGGAGGGGCTCCAGTAGAGGGCTTTACCCCTGTGGTCCACCCCGTTCCTCTGGAGAGCCTCCAGGATGTGTTTTCCATGGAAGAGCTGGCCGACTTCCACCGCAGGGTGCAGGAGACGGTAGCGTCCCCGGAGTATGACGTAGAGCCAAAGGTGGACGGCCTTTCCGTGGCCCTGGAGTATGTGGACGGCCTCTTCATTCGGGGGGCCACCCGGGGCGATGGCCGCACGGGAGAGGATGTGACCGAGAATCTGAAAACCATCCAGTCTATCCCCCTGCGCCTGGAAAACGCCCCCGCCCGTCTCATCGTTCGGGGAGAGGTATTCATGCCGAAGACGGTGTTTGAGGCCCTCAATCAGGAGCGGGAACTGCGGGGGGAGCCTCTGTTCGCTAACCCCCGGAATGCCGCCGCCGGCTCCTTACGCCAATTAGACCCGAAAGTGGCCGCCGCCAGAAAATTGGATATTTTGATTTTTAATATTCAGCTGGTGGAGGGGAAAGAGTTTCAGACACATCAGGAGACCCTGGATTATCTGCGCTCCCTCCATTTCAAGGTGATTCCCAACGCCGTATTTTCCTCCCTGGATGAGGTCTCCCAGGAGATTTTCCGCATAGGGGATCACCGTGAGGAGTACAACTTTGACATTGATGGCGCAGTTGTAAAGCTTAACTCCTTGTCAGATAGAGCGAAGTTGGGCAGTACGGCCAAATTTCCCCGCTGGGCCGCCGCCTACAAGTATCCCCCAGAGCAAAAGGAGTCTATAGTGAAAGACATTGTGGTCCAGGTGGGCCGCACCGGGGTCCTGACACCCAAGGCGGTGGTAGAGCCGGTCCGTCTGGCGGGCACCACTGTGACCAATGCCACGCTCCACAATCAGGATTATATCACCGAGAAGGATATTCGCATCGGAGATACCGTTCTGGTCCAAAAAGCAGGGGAGATTATTCCGGAAATCGTTTCCGTAGTGAAGGAAAAGCGGCCTACCGGCACTGTCCCTTACGTTCTGCCCGTGGTGTGTCCCATCTGTGGTGCCCCTGTGGTCCGGGACGAGGATGGGGCCCACATCCGCTGTACTGGGGCGGAATGTCCCGCCCAGCTTCTGCGTACCTTGACCCACTTTGCCTCCCGGGACGCTATGGACATCGAGGGCCTGGGCCCTGCGGTGGTGGAGAGCTTGGTCCAGGCCGGACTGATCAAGACCGCCGGAGACCTGTATAAACTCTCTGCACAGGATGTTGCCAAGTTGGACCGCATGGGCAAGAAGTCGGCAGAAAATCTCATTGCTGCCATTGAAAGGTCCAAGGAACGGGACTTGTCCCGGCTTCTCTTCGCCTTCGGTATTCGACAGGTGGGGCAGAAGGCGGGGAAGATCCTGGCTCAGCATTTTGGCAGTCTGAACGCCATCCGGGAAGCCTCGGTGGAGACGCTCACCGCCATCGACGATATTGGAGCCATCACCGCTCAAAGTTTGGTGTCCTGGCTGGCCAATCCCCAAAGCCAGCATCTCATGGCCACGCTGGAAGAGGCAGGGGTCAACATGACGGAGAAAAAGGATGAAAAGGGAACTGCCTTTACGGGGATGACCTTTGTTTTGACTGGAACTTTGGAGAAGCTTACCCGGGACGAGGCGGGAGTTATGATTGAGGCTGAGGGTGGCAAAGTCTCCGGCTCGGTCTCCAAGAGGACCACCTACGTGGTGGCTGGTGAGGCCGCCGGTTCCAAGCTTGCCAAAGCCCAATCTCTAGGGATCCCAGTTCTGACTGAAAAAGAATTTCTTGCTATGCTTCCCAATCCGACCCAAATGTAATACTTTCTTAAACACCCGCCCTCTTTTTTCTGCTAAACTGGTAGAAAAGGGGGCGGGTTTATGATTCGTTGGATAAAAATGGCCTTTGGTGTCGTCATTCTGCTCTTCTTAGGACTGGGTGTTTGGCGGTTGCTTCAGAGCCCGCTGTCCCGCCCCGCAGGGACTGCCCTGGTAGTATTGGACCCAGGACATGGCGGCAGCGCTCCCGGTGCCGTCTACGAAGGGGTGATGGAAAAAGACCTGAATCTAGCGGTTGCGCTGAAGGCGAAAACTCTCCTGGAAGCACAGCCGGACATGGAGGTCCTTATGACCCGGGAGGAAGACAAAGACGTAGCGCTGGAGGCCCGGCCTATGCTCTCCAACGAAAAGGGAGCTGACCTGTTTGTGAGCATCCACGCAAATGCTTTGGAGGAGGATGCCTCCTTCCGCGGCGTCCTCACCTTCTACCACCAAGACAATCAGGGAGGCAATCGTCTGGCCTCTGCCATCCAGAGAGGTGTAGTCGCCCAAACTGAGGGGAATGATTTAGGGATTCGAGAAGAGGACTTTGCCGTCACCCGTCTGTCCGAGGCCCCTGCCTGCCTCTTGGAGATGGGCTTTATGACCAACGCCGAAGAACTCTCCAACCTGGGGGATGAAGCCTATCAGGAAAAGATTGCCCAGGGGATATGTGATGGCATTCTCGATTACCTGGAGCGAAAGTAAACTCATAATGGGGGGCTCACCGTTTGGCGAGTCCCTTTTTACGTTTGAGCGTTGAAATGGATTCGACGAAATGGTACAATACATGCAATGGGGGAGCAGGAAGGAGGAGCGTCATGCAACTCATCATTTCTCCAGCAAAAAAAATGAATGTGAATACGGACAGCTTCGACTGCCATGGCCTACCGCATTTCCTGCCCCAGACCGAGCAACTGTTGGCTCAATTGCGGACCATGTCATATGAAGAACTAAAGATGCTCTGGAAGTGCAATGACCAGATCACCGCCCTGAATGTAGAGCGGCTACGGTCCATGGACCTGCGCCGGGGCTTGACTCCCGCTATTCTGGCTTATGAAGGCATCCAATATCGGTATATAGCCCCCGGTGTGTTTACCCATCAGGAGTTGACCTATGTATCGGACCATCTCCGCATTCTCTCCGGCTTTTACGGCCTCCTGCACCCCTTTGATGGGGTTACACCTTACCGGTTGGAGATGGGAGCCAAGCTGACCGTGGGCGGTGCCAAGGATCTCTATGACTTCTGGGGAGACCGGCTCGCCAACGCTCTGGCCGCCGAAACCGACTGCATCATCAATCTGGCCTCCAGGGAGTACAGTCAATGTATCTCCCGCCATTTGCCGGAGGGAGTACGCCTGCTCACTTGTGTTTTTGGAGAATGGAAGGGTTCAAAACTGATTGAAAAAGGGACCATGTGCAAGATGGCTCGGGGGGAGATAGTACGTTTCATGGCGGAGCGGCAAAGCGAGGATCCGGAAGTGCTCAAGACCTTCGACCGATTGGATTATCATTTTTCCCCGGAGGAATCCGGGAAAAATACCTATGTTTTCGTCAAAGGAGGACGTTAAAATGCTCGAGACCGGAAGCAAAGCCCCTGATTTTACTCTGCCCGACAAGGACGGAAAACCTGTCAGCCTGTCCGATTTCCTAGGCAGAAAAGTGGTGCTCTATTTCTACCCCAAGGACAATACCCCCGGCTGTACCCGGCAAGCCTGCGCCTTCGGGTCGGCCTATGAGGGGTTCAAAGCGAAAAATGTGGTAGTTATCGGCATCAGTAAGGACTCCGTGGCCTCTCATCAGAAGTTTGCCGCCAAATATGAGTTGCCCTTCGTCTTACTCTCCGACCCGGACCTGACCGCAATCCAGGCTTACGGCGTGTGGCAGGAAAAGAAGCTATACGGTAAGGTCAGCATGGGGGTCGTACGCTCCACCTATCTCATTGATGAAACAGGCATCATTAAAAAAGTTATGCCAAAGGTGAAGCCAGACACCAACGCTCAGGAGATTTTGGCCTATCTGAGCGGGGCAGAGGGATAAGGGGCAATGCAAAAGCGATACATTACCTTTGACGTGGAGACCCCGAACTCCGCCAACGACCGTATGAGCGCCATCGGTGTCACTGTGGTGGAGGATGGGTGCGTCGTGAAAGAATTTGCTACGCTGGTAAACCCGGAAGTTCATTTCAACAGCTTTAACATCCAGCTGACCGGAATTACCCCTGCCATGGCGGCAGAGGGCCCCACCTTCGGGGAACTGTGGCCCAGCCTGGAACCTGTTTTCAGCAGTGGCCTTCTGGTGGCGCACAACGCCCAATTCGATATGAGCGTTCTGGCCAAATGTCTGCGGGACTATGGTATCCATTGGAGGCACCAGACCGACTATGCTTGCACCTGCCAGATGGGAAAGCGCTGTTATCCCAACCTTCCCAACCATCGGCTGAATACTCTATGCGATTATTTGGGCATCCGACTGGACCATCACCAGGCCGCCAGTGACAGCCGGGCCTGCGCCCATATCTTACTCAGTTGCATGGAGGAAGGGTTAGACCTTACTCCGTTCCGGCGCACCTACGACCTGATTCACGCCCGCACCGTCCCTATGAAGCGGTAAACGAAAGGGAGAGCGCTATGTTAGCCTATACATATGTGAAGGAAAATACCTTTTCATTAATTGAAAAATCTAGACCCGTCCTGCAAGATGATTGGGATGCCATCGTGCGGGTGACCTTATCAAGCATCTGTACCAGCGACCTGCATATCAAGCACGGCTCGGTTCCCCGGGCAGTTCCTGGTATCACAGTGGGACACGAGATGGTGGGTGTCGTGGATGCCGTTGGCACCGCCGTCTCCACAATCCGGCCTGGCGACCGGGTGACAGTGAACGTGGAAACCTTTTGTGGCGAGTGCTTTTTCTGCAAAAAGGGGTTCGTCAACAACTGTACCGACCAAAATGGCGGCTGGGCCCTGGGATGCCGCATCGACGGCGGCCAAACGGAGTATGTCCGGGTCCCTTATGCAGACCAGGGTCTAAATAAGATTCCGGACGCTGTTACCGACCGCCAAGCCCTCTTTGTTGGAGACTTGCTGGCCACCGGCTTTTGGGCGGCCCGAATCTCGGAGATCACTTCTGAGGACACCGTACTGATTATCGGTGCCGGACCGACAGGTCTCTGTACTTTACAGTGTGTATTGCTGAAAGAGCCCAAGCGAATCATTGTCTGCGAAAAAGACCCTGCTCGGCTGGCCTTTCTTCAGAGTCGCTACCCACAGGTGCTCACCATAACTCCGGAGAGGGCAGAGGAATTTGTGCGTCAAAATAGTGACCACGGTGGAGCGGACGTAGTGCTGGAAGTAGCTGGAGCGGAAGATACCTTCCGCCTGGCTTGGTCCTGTGCCCGTCCAAATGCCATCGTCACCGTGGTGGCTCTTTACGATGGCCCGCAGATGTTACCTCTGCCTGAGATGTACGGTAAAAATCTCATTTTTAAGACTGGCGGAGTGGATGGGTGCGACTGCGCTGAGATACTGGAACTGATTGCCGCCGGGAAAATCGACACCACACCTCTCATCACCCACACTTTCCCCCTAAAAGATATCGAAGCGGCCTACGACCTGTTTGAGAGCCGCCGGGATAACGTCATCAAGGTTGCCATCGAAAATTTGTGAACAGCAGAAAAGCCCTCAGAATCCAATCGATTCCGAGGGCTTTTTTGTCAGATTCACATTATTCCTCTCTGGGCTGAGTCAGGGCTTGTCAAAGGCCGGGTTGATAAAGTAGACGTTTCGCTGATCCATCTTCTCCTTTGCAAGGCGGATGGCTTCACCAAAGCGCTGGAAGTGAACGATCTCCCGCTCACGCAGGAAGCGAATCACGTCGTTTACATCCGGGTCGTCGGACAGGCGCAGAATATTGTCATAGGTTACCCGGGCCTTTTGCTCTGCAGCCAGGTCCTCGGTCAGGTCGGCAATTACATCTCCCTTCACCGCCATAGATGCGGCAGAGTATGGGAAGCCCGAGGCGGCGGTGGGGTAGACCCCAGTGGTACGGTCCACAAAGTAACTGTCGAACCCCGCTGTTTTGATCTGTTCCTCAGTGAGATTCCGGGTCAGTTGGTGAACGATGGCGCCGATCATCTCCAGGTGTCCCAGTTCCTCGGTGCCGATGTCTGTGAGTAGCCCTTTGAGTTCGGGATAGGGCATGGCATAGCGCTGGGACAGATAACGCAGGGAGGCGCCCAGCTCGCCGTCCGGGCCTCCATACTGACTGATGACCAGAGCGGCCAGCCGGGGATTTGTATTCTTGATCTTTACCGGGTATTGGAGCTTTTTTTCATAAATAAACATTTACTTTGCCCCTCCTTCCTGGAAATTCCACGGCCATGGCTCCTTCAGCCATGTATAAGTCCTTCCATCGGCGGCATCGGTCTGACGGAGTGGGCCGAAGCGGGCTGTGTAGGCCTTTCGGGCCTGGCTCTCCATATCCACATACTGCCGGAAGAGGGCAAAGGCCTCGGTGTCGTTTTGGTGAGTATCCAGATAAAGTCCCAGCTCTACGATGACGAACTCCAGCGCCTGGAGTTCATTCAGAGCGGATTGGACGGCGTTGGTAGGCTCGGCCTTACTGCGGAAGGGAAGATCCAGGCCAGGGAAGAGGGTACCGTGGTTCAGGGCCATGTTGGTCTCAAACCGCTTGGAGCCGGTCTGCTGGAAGGGAACAAAGGGAACCGACAGAGGCGCGCATTCAGGCAATGTGCCATGCCCGTCGCCGCACTGCTGGGCGGGAGGCATTTCGTTTTCCATCTCAAATTCCTCCTGAGTAGATAGGATGTAGGGCGCGGGCGCCCTTGTTCTATTCTATGCGACAGGGGAGGAAGGGGTTAGGTAAGGGGAAGTAAAACATTAATCAGCATCTCATCCGTCCGCTTGAACGGAAAAAGCGGAATAAAAATGGTCGGTATCCGTAGGCAAATTGCAAATTCCAGTTGGATACCTGGATTTTTTCTATTGACAGTAAAGTAGAAGGATGTTATAATGCGATTATCAAATGAACAAATGTTCATATGAATGAGTGAGGTTTTTTGAATGGATTTTGAGCAGTATAAAAGCGAATCCAACTTGATTCACGAGGACGTGGTAGCCTCCGTACGAGAAAAGCTACCGGATGAGGAGCCGATCTACGAGGTCTCCGAGCTATTCCGTGTCTTTGGTGACTCCACCAGGGCGCGAATCATCTGCGCCCTGGCTATCTCTGAACTGTGCGTGGGGGATCTGGCGGCTTTGCTATCCATGACCCAGTCTGCCATTTCCCACCAGCTTCGCATTTTAAAGCAGAGCCGTCTGGTGAAGAGCCGACGGGATGGAAAAGTAGTTTACTACGCCCTGGCCGACGAGCACATCAAAGAACTGTTTGCCATTGCCTTTGAGCATGTGATGGAGGAATAAAAGATGGAAGAATACAAAAACGCCTGCGGTTGTGGCTGTGGGCACCATGAGGAGGCGGCGTGTAGCTGTCACTCCGGGTGTGGGCACAAAGAGAGCGCTTCCGGGTGTGGCTGTGGCTGTGAGAGTGGCGGGGGAACCCTGGAGCGGGAAGAAGTCTTGCCCCTGGTAGCAGCGCTGGTCCTCTTTTTTGTCGGCTTGCTGTCTCCTGTTGGAGAGATCTTCCAGACATTGCTGTATGGGATGGCCTACCTGATTTCCGGCTGGAAGGTCCTGGCCCATGCGGGAAGAAATATTTTGAAAGGCCAGGTGTTCGACGAGGCCTTCCTTATGTCAGTGGCCAGCTTAGGGGCTTTCCTGATCGGAGATTTTGGGGAAGGGGCCGCCGTCATGCTGTTCTACAACATCGGCGAACTCTTTCAGTCTTATGCCGTAGGTCGTTCCCGCGGTTCCATTACCGCTCTTATGGACATCCGGCCCGATACCGCCAACTTATTGCGGAATGGGCAGGCCACAGAGGTCCCCGCTGAGAGCGTGGCGGTGGACGATCTGATTTTGGTCAAAGCTGGGGAGCGAATTCCCCTGGACGGCGTGGTGGTGGAGGGTAGCTCCCAGTTGGACACCGCCGCCCTCACTGGTGAAGCGGTTCCCCGGGAGATCAATGCCGGGGACCAGGCCCTGGCCGGGTGCGTAAACCTCACCGGTGTGCTTCAAATCAAGGTAACCAAACCCTTCGGAGAATCTACTGCATCAAAGATCCTGGAACTGACCGAACACGCCGGGGCCAACAAGGCCAAGGCGGAGCAGTTCATTACCAAGTTTGCCCGGTACTACACTCCGGCGGTGGTGCTGGTGGCCGCCGTCATCGCCGTGGTCCCGCCCCTGCTGGGCCTGGGGACCTGGGCCGACTTTATCCATCGGGCCCTGACCTTCCTGGTCATCTCCTGCCCCTGCGCCTTGGTCATCTCGGTACCCATGGGATTCTTTGCGGGTATCGGTTGCGCTTCCAGAAATGGTATCCTGGTAAAGGGGGGAAACTATTTGGAAGCCCTCTGTACCGCTGAAACCGTGGCCTTTGATAAGACCGGAACCCTGACCCAAGGTACCTTCCGGGTATCCGAACGACGGCCAAAAGGCTGTGGGGAAGACCAACTTTTGGAGTGGGCGGCCTTGGCGGAAGCCTATTCCACCCATCCCATCGCCCAATCCCTTCGGGCCGCCTACGGCCAGGAAATCAACCTTGCCAGAGTGGGTGAGGTCTCCGAAGCGGCGGGCAATGGTGTGAAGGCGCTGGTGGACGGCAAGGAAGTCCTTGTGGGCAATGCCCGGTTGATGAAATCCGCAGGGATTGAAGTACCAGAAGCCACCTTCTCCGGAACCGCCGTCCATGTAGCGGTAGACGGAGTTTATATGGGGCTTCTGCTCATCGGCGATACCGTGAAGCCGGAGGCCAAGGGCGTACTGAAAAAGCTCAAGAGCCTGGGTATCCAGAAAACGGTGATGCTCACTGGTGATCATCCCTCCGCCGCGCAAGAGATTGGCAGGGAAGTGGGGGTGGATTTGGTCAAGGCAGAACTGCTCCCTGGTGACAAGGTGAGCGCCTTGGAGAACCTGCTCCACAAAAAGAGTCAGAAGGGAACACTGCTCTTCATTGGGGACGGTATGAACGACGCTCCGGTCCTGGCCAGGGCTGATGTGGGGATTGCCATGGGCGGTATGGGCACCGATGCCGCCATTGAGGCCGCTGATGTGATCATCATGGACGATGATCTGAACCGCCTGCCAACCGCCATCCGAATCGCCCGACAAACCCGGCGTATTGTAATCCAAAATGTAGTATTTGCATTATGTGTAAAGGGAATTATCCTTGTACTTGGTGCCGCCGGACACGCCAGTATGTGGGCGGCGGTCTTTGCCGATGTAGGGGTCAGCCTCCTGGCTGTCCTCAACTCCATGCGGGCACTACATCTGAAAAAAGAACGGTGAGCTGAAGGGAGACATAGGATGGTGCAAGCGCCCTGAAAGGAGGGCTTGCCATGGTTGGTATCATTCCATATGACCGTGAGGCCGCCATCGCCTACGCTCATAAATGGGCCTACGGCCGCAATCCAGCCTTCTACAACTATGACGACATCGGCGGCGACTGCACCAATTTCGCCTCCCAATGCCTGTACGCCGGGACAGGAATCATGAATTTTACACCCACTTTTGGATGGTACTATATTGACGCCAACCGAAAGGCCCCCGCCTGGACCGGCGTCCCCTATTTTTATAACTTTATGACCCGAAATGAGGTCAGCCCCGGGCCTTTCGGCATCGAAGCCGCCCGATTGGACCAGCTTTTGCCGGGAGATTTTGTCCAGTTCCAGTTCACCGAGGACCGGTTTGGCCATACCCCGATCATTGTAGCGATGGGGGACCCACCCACCCTGGAAAACACCCTGATTGCCGCCCATACCTACGATGCAGACTATCGCCCACTGTCTACCTATTACTACCAGACCATTCGCTTTATCCATATCTTGGGAGCCCATCCACCAAGAAAGCAATGACAAGGAAAAAGGCTTGACACGCTTTTCGTGTCAAGCCTTTTCTGATTTTCGTTTCACCTTGGATAGTGGATTTGCCCTGGCGGCGGTACGCAGGTCTTCGTTGTCCACATGGGTATAGATCTGGGTGGTGTTCAGGTGGTCGTGCCCAAGGACCTCCTGGAGTGTACGCACATCCACGCCGTTTTGAAGCATCAGTGTGGCCGCAGTGTGCCGGAGCTTATGGGAGGAGTATTGGCTCGCGTCCAGGCCAGCGGCCAAGAGCCGCTTTTTGACCATATAGTGAATCGCGTCTGTGGTGATTCTTGTGTGCCGGCGCGTGATAAAGAGGGCGTTTTTGTCTATTGTGGCCGAATTTCCCCGAACCTCCAACCAGTCCTGGATCGCGCTCTGGCAGGCATCGTTCAAGTAGACGATACGCTCCTTATTTCCCTTGCCCAGGATACGGAGCTGATCGCCCCTCACGTCAGTGAGATTCAGCCCGGCCAGCTCGGAGATACGAAGCCCACAGTTCAAGAAAAGAGTCAAAATGCAGTAATCCCGTTCCTTATTGGCCCCATTTACACTTTCTAGTAGCCGGATACTTTCCTCCAGATTCAAGTATTTAGGCAAGGTTTTCTTCAGGCGGGGAGAATCCAGGTCCTGCATAGGATTTTCCGAGAGAACCTTGGCCTTATTGGTGAGATATTTATAAAAAGAGCGGATGGAAGCGATCTTGCGGGCCCGGGCAGACGCAGACAAGCCGTATTCCGGCGTGGCGGCATTGGCGTGTTTGACCCGGTCGCGGCTCAAATAGCGCATATAGGCGTAGACATCAGAGAGGGTCACAGAACGGACCAGTTCCAAATCTACGTCGTCAATGGGGATCTCATCCAACTCGGCGGAACGGGGTTCCAGACCTTTTTCAATTTTAATATAGCGGAAGAAGGTTCGTAGGTCCAGAAAGTATTCATCCACAGTTTTTTGAGAATGGCCCTGGATGGTTTCGTGGTAAGTCAGAAAATCCCGCAAAATGGGCGGGGCCTCGGTATGATAGTCCATAATTCGCTTTTTGCCATTTTTCCTCCTCCCAACTCAACAAAATTTTTATTTTGTTGAGTTGATGATGTAGAGGTAACAGGCCCTCCTCTTCTATTGATAAAATACAGCAATGGCGGTCAAACTAAAGTATCTACCCGGAAAGGACGGTTTTTTCTGTGAGTCTGATCGCCTGTACCAGCGATTGCGTATATCAGCGGGATGGATACTGTTCCCTGGAGTGCGCCGGCTCCTGCGGTGTGCCCACCGCCCAAGACCCATGTGTGAATTTCGTCCCACGGTCACAGAATGACAGCCAGTGCTTCGCGGATGTTTCGGACCCGAATCAGCTGTAAACCAACCGGTTCTATGAGCTTTCCACTGTTTCTGGCCGGGATCAGGCATTTTGTGAAGCCCAGCCGCCGGACCTCTGATAGCCGCTGGCCCAGTGCGTGGACCGAACGCAGCTCTCCGGTGAGGCCGACCTCGCCGATGGCGGCCAGGTCAGCGGGCACTGGTTTGTCCCGAAAACTGGAAGCTAAGGCCAGAATGGTAGCCAGGTCGGCGGCTGGCTCATCCAGGCTCAAACCTCCAATGACGTTGATGTAGGAATCACAAGAGGAGACCTGAAGTCCTCCCCTTTTCTCCAGAACAGCCAAGAGGAGCATTGCCCGGTTGTAGTCGAAACCGTTGCTGGTTCGCCGGGCGTTTCCGTAGCCGGAAGGCGCCAAAAGGGCTTGAATCTCAGCGAGAATGGGCCGGGCACCCTCCATAACACAGGTCACACAGGTCCCAGCGGCCTCCTCGGGGCGGCCGGAAAGCAAGGCCTCCGAAGGATTTGGGACCTCGGTGAGTCCGGTGTCCGCCATCTCAAAAACCCCAATTTCATTGGTGGCTCCAAAGCGATTTTTGGCCGCCCGAAGAATCCGGTAGCTATTGTGCTCCTCGCCCTCAAAATAGAGAACGCAGTCCACCATGTGTTCCAACACCTTAGGCCCGGCGATAGCCCCCTCCTTGTTCACATGACCGATGACAAAGACGGTAATTCCCTGCCCTTTCGCCAGTTGCATCAGAGCCATAGTACACTCCTTCACCTGCCCGATGCTCCCTGGTGAGGAGGTACTGTCCCCATGGTACATGGTCTGTATGGAGTCCACAATGAGTACATCTGGCTTCAGCTCCTGAACCGACTCAAACACATCTTCCAGATTGGTCTCCGCAAGGAGATAAAGCCCTTCACTGAAGACCTTGAGCCGTTCCGCCCGCAGCTTGATCTGCCGCTCCGATTCCTCGCCAGATACATATAACACGGTGGAAAAGCGGCACAAATTGTCACAGATTTGGAGCATCAGAGTGGATTTGCCGATACCAGGAGCCCCCCCCACCAGGACCAGGGACC
>JAHHSF010000080.1 GCA_020025375.1 Oscillospiraceae bacterium
AGTAAAGGAAAAGCACGGAATGTTCCTATTACCTCTGTGACACATTAGAAGTTATGGCCATCACGCCACTGGGGTGGCCTCCCCCGAAAAGGTGCAATCAAAATAATGGAAGTCCGACCGCCATTTTCAAAAAGTTTTCAGGGGAATGGTTGACAGGAGAGCAAGCTTCGCATACACTTTGGTTCAGCAAGATAGATAAAGGAGCGAACCGCCATGACATATTCCATCGTATACAGCAGCCGGACCGGCAACACAGCCCTGCTGGCCGAAACGCTGAAGGAGTCGTTACCCCAGACAGACCGCGTATACTACGGCACACCCGGCGAGGGGGCGGCAGAAGCCGACCTGCTCTTCATTGGATTTTGGACCGACAAAGGGGAGAGCGACGAAGCGGCCGCCGCCTTTCTGGAATCCCTTGAACACAAGTGGGTCTTTCTCTTCGGTACGGCTGGCTTCGGGGGCAGTCAGGCCTACTTTGACCGCATCCTTGACCGTGTCAAAACCCATCTATCCCCATCCAACACCCTGGTCGGGTCCTACATGTGCCAGGGCAAAATGCCACCCGCCGTGCGCCAGCGGTATGAGGCCATGCTCCCCCAAGAGCCGGAAAAGATGAAGGCGCTCATCGAAAACTTCGACCTGGCCCTCTCTCACCCGGATGCTGGGGACCTGGCCCGCCTGGCCGAGACTGCCAAAGCCTGTCTGGTATGAAACCCTGTCTAATCATTTCCGGGGGACGGCAAGGCCCCATACCGGAACTTTATAAAAACAGCTATGTCATCGCCTGCGACAAGGGCGTGGCCTACGCCCAGGCGCAGGGTGTGGCCCCCGACCTGGTGATGGGAGATTTTGACTCCTATGGCGGCCCCCTTCCTCAGGGAGCGGAAGCAATTCGCCTCCCCCCGGAAAAGGACGACACAGACACCATGTTCGCCGTCAAAACCGCTCTGGAACGGGGCTTTACCGACCTCACGCTCTGTTGCGCCCTGGGCGGGCGGCTGGACCACCTGTACGCCAACCTCCAGGCGGCGGCCTATGCCGCCGGGCAGGGGGCGCGGTGCGTCATTGCGGATGAGGAAAACTGGATCACCGTTCTGAAAGACGGGTCTATGCTCCTCCCCCGGCGGGAAGGCTTCTCCCTCTCCCTCTTCGCCGTTTCCGACACCTGCCAGGGGGTGACTGTGACCGGGGCCAAGTACCCTCTGAAAAACGCCGTTCTCACCAACAGCTTCCCTCTTGGGGTAAGCAATGAATGGGCGGAGGAAGAGGCCGTGGTAGAGGTGCGGGAGGGCACTCTGCTTGTTATTCTGTCCAAGCTATGAAAAAAGCGGCCATAAGGCCGCTTTTTTCTTATTTTTTCCAGAGAAGCCCCTTTCGCAGGCAGGCGGTCAGGTCCACTTTTTTCACCCCTCTGCTCTGGAAGGCAATGACGGCGATGCTCCCGGCCTGGCTCTGGAGAATACCTGGGCCAAAGACCTTATGGACCACCTGGGTCCCAGGAGGATAGTCCGGTTCTCCCCCGGCGGCCGGCACCCCCAACGGGGGCTTCTCCTCCCCGAAAAACTGGGTCACGAAGGTGGAAACGGCCCCCTCCGGTTCCCCAAATTTGGCCTCATAGGTGAGCACATCCAGCTGCTCCCGGGCACGGGTCACACCCACGTAAAAGAGCCGCCGCTCCTCCTCCAAGGCGGCCCGATCCTCCGGGCCGGAGACATTGGGAAAGACCCCATCCATCACGTCCATAAGGATGACCCGATCGTACTCCAGTCCCTTGCTGGCGTGGATGGTGGAGAGGACGAAGGGACTGTCGGCCGGGGCGCTTCCCTCCCCCAGCAGTTCCCGCAACTCCCCCAGCCGTTCCAAAAGGTCGGCCGGCTCCTTGGCCTGCTGGGCCAGGGCCAGGAGGATGTCCAGCTTGGCTGTATCCATCCGCTGTTCCTTTAAGTAATCCCCATAGCCCATGTATTTCACGATGCGTTGCAGAGCGGCAAAGGCGGTGAGCTGTGGCAGCTTGGAGAAGTGGGTCCGCAGGGCCTTGGCCCGGCCCATCTGCCAGGGCTCCAGGGCCGCCCCTGCCAGGAGTGCGTCCAGCACCGGCTCCCCCTCCCCATGAACGCGGAGGGCCTGGGTCACCACAGTCTTTTTCACCTTCAGGTCCAGCTTGTAGTAAAACCGCAGAAAACGCTCCCGGTCCGTGGGGTCGTAGGCGAAGGCCAGTATATCGGTGAGGTCCCGAACGATGGGGCTGGTGAAGAAAAAGCCCTCCCGCTGGCGGCAGGAGTATGGAATCTTTTCCCGCTCCAAGAGGTCGATGAGGGGGAGCGCACTGTCGTTGTTCCGGTAGAGGACGGCGGTAGGACGCTGGCAGTCCCGAGCCACCCTCGCCAGATAGCGGTACTGGCGGCTGTAATCGGCCAGTGTCACCTTTCGAACGGGGGCACCCTGGGGGTTATGGGTCTCCATATGCTTGGGATGTCGGTCCTGATTCCGCTGGATAAAGGCGTCTGCCCGCTCCACAATGGCCCCGGTCGAGCGGTAGTTGGTCTCCATAAGCAGAACATGGGCCCCCGGCCAGGCAGACTCAAAGTCCAGCAGAGCCTGCGGGAAAGCCGCCCGGAAGCCGTAGATGCTCTGATCCTCGTCCCCTACCAGAAAAAGGTTACGGCTCTTTTGGGCCAGTAACTGCAGGATGACATGCTGAATCTTGGAGGTGTCCTGGGCCTCATCCACACAGAGGTAGGGCCAGCGGTCCTGAAAGTGTGCCAAAATTTCCGGGTACTGGCGGAAAATGCGGTAGGTAAAGACCATCTGGTCGTCGAAGTCCATGTGTTTACTGCGGCGCAGATAGTCCTGGTACTCAAAATAGATGGCGGGAAAATCCATTCCCTCCACCCGGTAGGCATGGATTTCGGCCTCGGTAAGCATCTGATTCTTGCAATAAGTGATATGGGTACGGGCATCTTTGATCTGCTGTTCGCTGGGCCAGTCGGTTCCGGTGCGTTGAAGCAGCTCCCGGAGGAGGTTGTTGAGCTTTCCCTCATCGTTGGCCAGAGCAAAGGGGGTGGTCCCCTTCCACCGGGCATAGGTGTTCACCACTGTGGCGCACAGGCCGTTGATGGTACGGAAAGCCAGACGGCCGGCGTGCTCCTCCCCGAACTTGGCGGCAAAACGGCGTTTCATCTCCCCGGCGGCCGCCACGGTGTAGGTGACGGTCAAAAGCCTGTCAGGCGAAACTCCTTTACAGTATAACAGATAGCCCAGCCGGGTCACCAGCACCGTTGTTTTCCCGCTTCCGGGCACAGCCAGAAGAAGAACCGGCCCCTCAGTCTGTAATACGGCGGCCTCCTGCTGGGGGTTGAGATGAATTTGAAAGGTTTCTTTGAATTCCTGGTCGGTCATGGATTCTCCTTCTCTTTCTCTCGAAAATCGCAACAACAAATTGAACCCTTCAAAGGCAGTAACCCGTCAGTTGCTCCACGTTGCTCCACAATATTAAGGCAACACCGCATAAGGCAGTGTTGCCTATGGTCTTTTGTCTTACCCCAGCGTCTCCTTCAAAATAGCCAAGCCCAGGTTCAGCTCCTCCCGGGTGATGGTCAGGGGTGGGAGGAGGCGCAGTCCCCCTTCCATGGGCAGGACCAGCAGGCCGTTTTCCACCAAGGTGGCGGCCAGTTCCCGGGCATCGTAGCCCTTCTTGACCTCCACCCCCAACATTAGGCCCAGGCCCCGAATGCCGCCCAGGCAGTCCAACTCCAGGGTCTCGATGCCCGTGCGAAGGTAGTCCCCCTTCTCCTTCCCCGCCGCCAGAGTGTCATCGTCCAAAATATCCAGGACGGTTAGGGCGGCGGTGGCGCAGACAGGGTTACCTCCGAAGGTGCTCCCATGGTCCCCGGGGCCCAGCACGTTTCGGCACCGCTCCCCGGCCAGAAAGCCTCCCAGCGGCAGGCCGCCGGCCATGCCTCCTCCGAAGGAGACGGCATCGGGCCGGACACCGTACTGCTGATAGCAAAAGAGGCTCCCGGTGCGGCCCGCCCCGGTCTGGACCTCGTCAATGAGAAGGAGC
The DNA here is from genome assembly GCA_020025375.1 of Oscillospiraceae bacterium. Taxonomy (GTDB): domain Bacteria; phylum Bacillota; class Clostridia; order Oscillospirales; family Oscillospiraceae; genus JAHHSE01. The sequence continues at coordinate 4,064 of JAHHSF010000080.1, forward strand.
CAGTCCCGCTCGGCGCAGAGCACCGCCAGGTCGTGGACAAAGTCCTGGTCCAGGGGCTGGACGGTCTCCCCCTGGACCAGCTCCAGCATTACGGCGCAAACGTCGTGACCGGACACCGCTTCGATGCCCAGCATGGAGGGCTCAGCGTGGCGGAAGCCGTCGTTGAAGGGGTGGAAATATTGATGTAGCTTCTCCCGGCCACTGGCCGAGAGGGTGGTCACCGTCCGCCCGTGGAAAGAGTTCCACAGGGTCAAGATGGTTCCCCGGCCCTTGCCGTACTTGTCAAAGCTGTACTTCCGGGCCAATTTTATCATTCCCTCGTTGCCCTCGGCCCCGGAGTTTGCGAAGAAGGCGGCCGCCATGCCGCTCCGAGCGCAGAGGGTCTCTGCCAGCTCGGCCTGCGGGCCGGTGTGGACCAGGTTGGAGGCCCCACTCAACTTGGCGGCCTGGACCGCCACTGCGTCCACCCACTTGGGATGGGAGCACCCCACCGCGCCCGTCCCCTGGGCTGCGGCAAAGTCGATGTACCGCTTTCCCTCCACATCCCAAAGGGTGGCCCCCCTGCCATGGTCCACGGCCACCTCAAACCGCCGGTAGGTCGGCTGCAAATAGGCCTGCTCCTTCTCTTTCAGTTCTTCCAGGGTCATAGCGCTCCCTCCTCGTTGCTTTCTAAGGCCAGTGTATCACATTCCCCCGGAAAGGGAAAGAAAATTTCCCCGCTTGCCCTTTTTGTGCCGTCCGCACAAACCGAGGCAATTCATTCCTCGGCGGCCTTTTTGTCACTTTGTACAAAATCATGTGGGAGAAGGACGGAGAAAGTGGAGAAAAGAATGATTGTCTTTGAAGGGCAGACTGTGGTAGAATGGACGGCATAGAAATACAAATGGCTTCGCAAGAAAGACAAAACGGAAAGCAGGTGCATAAAATGGCGAAGATGCCCAACTATTTTGTGGTGGAAGCGGCGGCCCTCCCTGAGATTTTTTTGAAGGTGGCGGAAGCCAAGCGTCTGGTAGATACCGGTGAGGTGGACACTGTCCACCGGGCGACCCAGCTTGTGGGGATCAGCCGCAGCGCTTTCTATAAGTATAAGGATGCGGTGCGTCCCTTCAATGATATGCTCCATGGCCGGATTGTCACCTTTCAGAATGTACTGAAGGATGAACCCGGGGTGCTGTCGGCGGTGCTGGGGGTCTTTGCCCGGAGCGGGGCCAACATTCTCACCATCAACCAGAGTATCCCCACCAACGGCTGTGCTGCGGTGACGGTGACGGTGGAGACCACCTCCCTCACCCGCCCTCTGGACGAGGTGGAGCAGACGCTTCGGACCACTCCCGGCGTAGTGAAGGCGGAGATTTTAGCAGGGTAACAAGAAGCGCAAAACACTTTTGCAATAAAGGAGAGATTGAATATGATCAACATTGCTGTTTTGGGCTTCGGGACCGTGGGCTCCGGCGTGGCTGAGGTCCTGGCTACCAACGGAGCTTCCATTGCCCGCCGGGTCAGCGAGCCCGTAAATGTAAAATACATCCTGGAGCTGCGCCCCCAGCCGGAGAGTCCCTGGGCTGACCGCTTTGTCAACGATTTCGCGGTCATAGAGGGGGACCCCGACCTCTCCATCGTGGTGGAGGCCATCGGCGGAGTGGGGGCCGCCCTGGACTTCACCCGCCGGGCTTTATCGGCGGGCAAGCATGTGGTCACCTCCAACAAGGAGCTGGTGGCCGAGCACGGCTGTGAGCTCTTGGCCCTGGCCAAGGAGCATGGGGTCCGCTACCTCTTTGAGGCCAGCGTGGGCGGGGGCATCCCCATCATTCACCCCCTGTACCAGTGCCTCTGCGCGAACGAGATCAGCGCCATCAGCGGCATCCTCAACGGTACCACCAACTACATCCTCACCCGGATGATCAAGGCCGGCCTCTCCTTTGAGGATGCCCTGAAGGA
>JAHHSF010000081.1 GCA_020025375.1 Oscillospiraceae bacterium
TACGGTGCCTACCGCGCCGCCGGGGAGGACGTTGTCCATGTGGCGGGGCGCACCGCCCTTTTCGGCACCCTCGCCGCCCTGGTGGCCGCCCTGGTCATCATCCCCGCCTGCTTTGCCTACGGCCTGGACGTGGGGGCCGGCCCCTCCCTCCTCTTCGTCACCCTCCCCCGCATCCTACAGGACATCCCCCTGGGCCGGCTCTTCGCCGTCATCCTCTACGCCGCCATGATCTTTGCCGGGGTCAGCTCCCTGCAAAATATGTTTGAGGCGGTGGCCGAATCCCTCCTCCACAAGTTCCCCAAGCTCCACCGGAAGCCGGTCCTGGCCCTGCTTGGCATCCTCTGCCTTGGGGTCGGCATCAGCATGGAACCCATCTACAAGTGGGGTTCCTGGATGGACATCGTCTCCATCTACATCATCCCCCTGGGGGCCACCTTGGGGGCCTTCTCCTGGTTCTGGGTCATGAAAAAGGAGGACCTGCTGGACGAGGTGAACAAGGGCTCCGGAAAACAGCATGGCAAGCTGTGGTTCGCCCTGGGCCGCTTCGGCTATGTCCCCTGCGCCCTGATTCTCTGCTGTGTTGCCCTTTTCATGAAGGTAGCCTTTTAACAAAAAAGTCACGGCGTAAGACCGTCCTTGACTTTCCCGGCAATTCTGGATATGCTATGGGTAATTTGAAATCGGAGGAGATCAACATGGCTCACGTCCTTTTCATCAACGCCTGCGTGCGTGGCTCGCACTCCCGCACTTTGAAGCTGGCCCGCCGTTTTTTGGAGGCCTACGCCGCCGGGCACCCCCATGATTTGATTACAGAACGGAATATATGCCTGGAGCGATTGCAGCCTCAGTACCCCGAGGTCCTGGCCGAGCGGGATGCGCTATGGGAGGCGGGGCGGCTGGATCACCCCATGTTCGACGCCGCCCACCAGTTTGCACAGGCCGACCGGATCGTGATTGCCGCCCCCTTCTGGGACCTCAGCTACCCCGCCATTCTAAAGATCTACCTGGAGCGTATCTCGGTCACCGACATCACCTTCGGCTACGACGAGAAGGGGGATATGAAGGGGCTGTGCAAGGCGGATAAACTCCTTCTCGTCACCACCCGGGGCGGAAACTTCTCCCTGCCCGAGACGGCGTGGATGGAGATGGGTGCCCGGCATCTCCGGGCCCTGTGCGCCATGTACGGCATCCCGGACTTCCAGCTCCTGTGCGCCGAGGGACTGGACGACGCGCGAAATGACAAGGCGGCCCTTCTGGCCGCCGCCCTGGAAAACGCCACCCGCCTTGCCGGGATCTTTTAAACACAAAGCGCCTTGCCGGCTGGCAAGGCGCTTCCTCTTTAGTTAAACTTATAAATCCTCCGGGCCAGGCGATAGAGCTTCACGGAGAGCTTCCGGCCCTGATAGCCGGGAATAATGGTGGCCGAGGAGATGGCCCGGTACTTGAACTTGTGGAAGAGGGCAGGGTCCACGGTACGCAGGTACTCCCACAGCTCGGTCCGCTGGCCCAGGGCCTCAGGGGAGCCGTCGATGACGAGGAAGATGGAGGAGATGCTCATCATCATGGCCAGATAATTGCGCATATACCGGCCCAGCTTGGGCCACTGGGCGGACACCCCCCGCAGGTCGCAGGCGTCAATCATGATGCGGTTTACCCGGACTTGCTGATCCACCCGGGTAACCATGACAGACTCATTCACCGACTGGTCGGCCCGGCCGATAAAGTAGCGGTAGAGGTCCTCGTTCATGTAGTAGATGCTCTTCACATGGGGCAAGGGGAGGTAAACAAAGATGTTGTCCACGTAAAAGGTGTGCTTGGGAAGTTCCAGCCCGCAGTCCCGCAAAAGCTGGGTACGGTAGATGACCGAGTGCATAAGCAGGTACTGGGAAGGGCGGAATCGGCCGATGTCTGCCCAGGTGAACTCCTGCTCCACCGGAAAGACGTTTGTGTACCGCATGACCTTTTGGGTGTTGTCCTCCACGTGCTCATAGACGTAGTTGCACACCATCATGTCCAGGGGATCGGGCCGTGTGGCAAACGTGCGGAGCTTGGCGAGGACGCGGCCAAGGGCCTCCTCATTCAGCCAGTCGTCGGAATCCACCACCTTGTAGTACATGCCCCTGGCATGGCGAAGCCCCTGGTTGACCCCCTCACCATGGCCGCCGTTGGGCTGATGGATGGCCCGGACGATATCGGGATACTGGGCGGCGTAGCGGTCGCAGATAGCGGGAGTCTCGTCCTTGGTGGAACCGTCGTCCACAAGAATGATCTCAATGTCCTCTCCCCCGGAGAGCAGGGTCTGAACGCAGTGGTCCATATAGGCCGCAGAGTTATAGCAGGGGACCGCGAAGGTGATCAGCTTTTCCACGGGTATCACTCACTTTTTTTGTTTTTGAGGAGCCGGTCGGCCAGATCCAGGGCCTGGGCCACGATGGCGTCCATATTGTAATATTTGTATTCGGCCAGACGGCCCACCAGGTGGAAGTTGGGCAGAGCGTCGGCCAGGGCCTTGTACTTTTCATACAGGGCGGTGTTTTCCGGGCTGATGATGGCGTAGTAGGGCACCTCGCCCTCGGTGCCGGAGTAGGGCTTGGAGAACTCCTTGACGATGGTGGTCACGCCCTTGATCTCCTGTCCGGTCATGTGCTTGAACTCGGTGATACGGGTGTACGGCTGGTCCACCGTATAATTCACCGTGCCCCGGGTCTGATACCAGTCCACTGGGTGGGTCTCAAACTGAAAGTCCAGGGTACGGTAGGGCAGGCGGCCGAAGCGGCAGTCGAAGAGCTCGTCCACCGGGCCGGTGTAGACCACAGGGCCGGCAAAGACCTCTCCATCCAGCTTCACGCCCTCGGGGGTGAAGATGAGGTGTTCCCGGGCGTCCTGGCCAAGCTCCACCGTGATGTTGGGGTGGTCCAGCATCCGGGCAAAGAGGGAGGTGTACCCGTTGGCGGGCATCCCCTGATAGGGGTCCTGGAAATAACGGTCGTCGTGGGAGAGGAAAACGGGCACCCGGGCGGTGGTGGCTGGGTCGATCTGCTCCGGAGTGGTCCCCCACTGCTTCATTGTGTAGTTCACAAAGACGTTCTGGTAGACGTAGTCGGCCAGCTCGGCCAGGTCGGGGTCGGTGTTCTTCCGAAGCTCCAGGATCGTCACCTTTTGTTCGGGGCCGTAAGCGGCCAGGAGCTTCTCCCGCAGGGCGGGAGCCCGGTCCCCGAAAGCAATCTCCAGGGAGTCCAGGTTGAAGGGCACCGGCATGAGCTGGCCGTGGACGTTGGCCACCACCCGGTGCTCATAGGGAAGCCAGGTGGTGAACCGGGAGAGGTAGTCGTAGACCCGTTTCTCCACGGTGTGGAAGATGTGGGGGCCGTACTGGTGGATGAGGACCCCGGCATCGTCCTTGCAGTCGTAGGCGTTCCCTCCGATATGGTCCCGCTGTTCCAGCACCAGGACCCGCATATTCCCCACCTCGGCCAGTTGCCGGGCAGTCACGGCCCCGGCATAGCCGGCGCCAATCACCAATGCGTCAAATTTCATAGTCTGTCCCTTCTCCTATTCCCAGAATAACACATTCCGGACTCCAAGCCTATTGCTTTTCTCTTAAGATTTTATGAAATTCTGCTTAATTCGGAACTTATTTACAGTAGCAGTCAATGTAGTGGTCCATGGCCTTCTGGATGACGGCCACGGCAGCGGCCCGGTCGTTCACGTCTCCGGCCATGGCCTCCTTCCCCTCCAGCATCTTGTAGACGCTGAAGAAGTGGGTCATCTCGTCGAAGATATGGTTGGGCAGATCCATCAGGTCGTTGAAGGTATTGTAGGTAGGGTCTGCAAAGGGGATGGCGATGATCTTCTCGTCGTTCTTCCCGCCGTCCAGCATGGAGATGTAGCCGATAGGGTAGCACCGCACCAGGGTGAGGGGGTCCAGCTCCTCAGAGCAGAGGACCAGCACGTCCAGGGGATCGCCATCGTCGCCGTATGTGCGTGGGATGAAGCCGTAGTTTGCAGGATAGTGGGTGGAGGTATGGAGGACCCGGTCCAGGATGATGAGACCGGTCTCCTTGTCCAGCTCATACTTCTTCTTGCTCCCCTTGGGAATCTCGATGACGGCGGTAAAGTCCTCGGCGGAGATACGCTTGGGGTCCATATCGTGCCAAATATTCATGGAGGAAAGCTCCTTCTTTTTCTGATTTCATCATTGGGAAGAGAACGCCGCAGCGTATTTTCCCTATTATCTTCCTAATTATATCCGAAATTTCCTCCGGATACAACAGGCAAAGGCGACAATGTTTAAGGAAAAACATTGCCGCCTTTTTCGTGTTTATTGGTTCTGCCAATCCGCCGGATAGGTCACATACAAAAACCTCGCCCTCTCCGGCGCGGAGAACTGGATGGAGCTACCCTTTGGAATAAAGATCAGTTCCCCCGGCCCTGCGGAGACCTTCTCCCCATTCACCAGAATGTGAAGGGCACCGTCAATGACGTAATCCACCTCGTCATACTCCAGACGCCAGGGGAAGGTGGTCCGTTCCATCTCCATAAGGCCCACCCCCAGGCGGGGGCTTTCGGCCAGGGAAAAGAGGTCGTGGGTATAGACCCTGTGGTGAGGGTCCCCGGTGTCCAGCCGGTCGGCCTCGGTAGTTTTCACCCGGGGGAGGGAAACCGCACGGACCCCATCGGTCCGCTGTCCCAGTTCCTCCAGGAGTACCTTGCGTATCATGGCCTCCAGAGCCGTCTTATCCATGGGCCCCCTCCTTTCGGGTAAGGAAGAGGGCCAGGACCACGGCGGTCACGCCCCCCACCAGCTTGCCCACGATCATGGGAAAGATCATGGTGGAATCGAACCCGGCAGTAAAGCCAAGATGATCCCCGAAGACGAAGGCGGCGGAGACGGCGAAGGCCACGTTGAGGACCTTTCCCCGCTCATCCATGTCCTTCATCATGCCGAACATGGGAATGTTGTTGGCCAGGGTTGCCACCATCCCGGCGGCAGCCACCTCGTTCATCCCCAGAAGCCCCCCCAGCTTCATCAGGGGGGTGCGGAAAATTTTTGTCACCGCCAGCACCAGGGGAAAGGCCCCGGCCAGGACGATGGCGATGCCTCCCACGGTGGCGAAGCCGTCTGCCAGGGGGGCCATACCGGGGATGACCACCCAGCCGGTAAGCTCCTCCACGATGGCGGCGGCCAGACCGATGGTAATAACGATGACCACGATCTTGCCAAAGACCGTGAAACCCTTCACCATCCCATTGGGGATTCGCCAAAGGCCCAGGGCGATGAGAAGTGCGATGAGAAGGATGGGGATGAGGTTTCGCACCACCATTCCAAGGTCAAACCCGGCCACCAGGCCGCCCACGAAGGCCCCGATGGGAATAGTGATGACCCCGGCCAGCACCCCACGGGCCAGAGCTGGGCGGTCGGACTCCTGAATGATACCCAGGGCCACCGGGATGGTAAAAACAATGGTTGGCCCCAGCATGGCCCCCACAATGAGGCCGCCGAAGCGGCCCGCCTCCTTGCTCTGGGCCAGCTCCATGGCCAGGGGTGCGCCCCCCATGTCGTTGGCCAAGATGGTCCCGGCGAACATGGCGGGGTCGGCTCCGAACAGGGCGTAGACCGGCACGACCAGGGGCCGCAAAAGGTCGGCCAGCACCGGGGCCAGACAGATAATTCCAATCATGGCCAGGGCCAGGGAGCCCATGGCCATGACACCCTCCTCAAACTTCTCTCCCAGGCCAAACTTGTTGCCGATCATCCGGTCGATGGCACCCAGCACCATGAACAGGGCCATGAGATAGACGATGATTTCATTGATGGACAAAAAAATCGCCCCCTTTACTGA
>JAHHSF010000082.1 GCA_020025375.1 Oscillospiraceae bacterium
GCAGCTCCTGCTTCCCATCCCGGAGGAACTTGACCGACACCTCAGGGTGGGAGAGGGCGGCCCGCTGGACCACCCCAAAGACGGCGGCCCCCTCGGCGGAATCCCGCTTCATGAACTTGAGCCGGGCGGGGGTGTTGTAAAAGAGGTTTCGTACCAGCAGTGTGGTACCCAGGGGACAGCCCACCTCCTCCGGCTGGCCGGGGGTTCCACCCTCCAGGGTGAGGGCGGTCCCGAAGGGAGCGTCGGCGGTGCGGGTCATAATTTCCACCCTCGCCACCGAGGCAATGGCGGCCAGGGCCTCCCCCCGGAAGCCCAGGGTGCCGATGGCCTCCAGATCGGACTCGGTCCTTATCTTGCTGGTGGCGTGGCGGAGGAAGGCGGTGGCCACCTGGTCGGGGGCGATTCCGCACCCGTCGTCGGTGACCCGGATGAGGGTCATGCCCCCGTTTTCGATCTCCACCGTAACCTTGGCGGCTCCGGCATCGATGGCGTTCTCCATGAGCTCCTTCACCACCGAGGCAGGCCGCTCGACGACTTCGCCGGCGGCGATAAGGTCGGCGACATGGGGGTCAAGTTGTTGGATATGAGGCATAGCTGTTTCCTTTCTCCCCTTAGCGGACCAAGGTGAATAAGAAGATTCCATTGATGACCATATGCAGGACGATGGGGGACCAGATGGACCCGCCCCGGTCGTAGCACCAGGTGAGGGCCAGGGCCATGGGCAGGTACTGGAGCCCCAGCAGGAGATAGCGAAGATCTCCATAAGAAAAGGCGAAGGTCCACACGCAGTAGAGAAGATAGGCCGCCACCGTGACCACCCAGGCCAGGGGGCGGCTATACCGCCGCAGGCCTCCAAAGAGAAGCCCACGGAAGAGGACCTCCTCCACAATGGGCATAAGAAGGATTACGATGGCGATGGTGGCCGCAGGGGAATAGGCAAACTGAAGGGGCCAATCCCGAAAGACAGGGTTTTCCACCGGATAGGGAAGGAGCATGACCGGCAGATAGAGGACACACGCCCCTGCCAACCCGGTACCAAAGGCAAAGAGGTTCTCCGGCAAGTAGTCCAGAAGGATGTCCAGGGCGTTCTGCAGGAAGCTCCAAAAGACAAAGAAAACCAGCACGGCGGAGAAGAGATGGTAGAGGACACCAAAGGCGGCTTCGGAGACCGCCTGCTCCCAGTGGTTGTCGGCCAGCCACCGGACCCCTGCCATCACAAAGGGGAACACCAGGAAGTACAAGGCAAAAAAGACCCAGCCACGGATAAATTCCCCGTGGGTCATCTGGGGTCGCCACTGCCGCCGTTTCATGCTTCCGCCTTCTTTCTCTTCTTGTTTCATTTACATTATAGCGTTTACATACTTTCGCTCACGCATCCAGGTGCTCGGCCACGGCGGCCAGGGGGTTGGGGTCCAGCTCCTCCACCTTGCCGGCATCCACGGCGGCGGCGAAGGCGGGGTCAATGGGGAGCTTGGCCAGGACGGGGATCTGGTGGCGGGTGGCCACCTCGTCCACATGGCTCTCTCCGTAGATGGCGTGCTTCTTACCGCAGTCGGGGCACTGGAACCAGCTGTAATTTTCAATGAGGCCCAGGATGGGAATGTTCATGAGTTCGGCCATGCGCACCGCCTTGGTGACAATCATGGAGACCAGGTCCTGGGGGGAGGTCACCACGAGGATGCCGTCCACGGGGAGGGACTGGAATACGGTGAGGGGTACGTCCCCGGTGCCGGGAGGCATATCCACGAACATATAGTCCACGTCGCCCCAGGCCACGTCGGTCCAAAACTGCTTCACAGTCCCGGCGATGACAGGGCCGCGCCACACCACGGGGTCGGTCTCGTCCTGGGTGAGGAGGTTGAGGCTCATGACCTCCACGCCCCCCTTGGAGACGGCGGGGTCGATGCCCAGCTCGGTGCCGGTGGCCTTCTCATGGATGCCGAAAGCGTGGGGGATGGAAGGGCCGGTGATGTCGGCGTCCAAGATGCCCACCTTACGGCCGCGCTTGGCCATGGCGGCGGCCAGGGAGGCGGTCACCAGGCTCTTGCCAACGCCGCCCTTGCCGGAGACCACGGCAATGACCTGCTTGACGGAGGAGACGCTGTTGCAGGGCTCCAGCAGGCTCTGGGGCTGGGTGCGCTCCCCGCAGTTGGAGGAGCAGGAGGAACAGTCATGGGTACAGTTTTCAGCCATTTTATTTTGCTCCTTTGCTTTTTCGAGTTTTAATATTGATAGGCGCCGCCACCGATGAACTCCCGAATCAGGGACTCGGGTGCCACCAGGGCGGGGTCGATGGCTTCAAAGTAGTCAAAGGCCCGGATGAGATCGAGCAGCTCGGTGCGGCGGACGTTCTCCGGGGGCACGGCCTCCAGAATGGGCTTGGCGTAGTTTTTCATCACCGAGACCTCGTAAGGCAGAGAGGAGTCCAGGATGATGTCGGCCTTGCCCTTGAAGGGGGAGATGTAGAGCTTCTCTCCCCGGCGGACGTTGGCCCACATGGCCAGGGTCTGCTCCACGCCGGTGCCCCGGAAGTTGTAGTCCCGGACCGCCCTGCGGGTCAGGCGCATCCAAGTGCCCTTGAACCGAATCTCTTCCCCCTCCAGCACGTTGGAGCGGGCGGAGATATAGAGTTTGGTGGCCTCGGGGTGGCGGCCGGCGATGTCGTCGTTCAGGGCGTGGATGCCCTCGAAGATGGCAATCTCGTTCTCCCCCAACTGAAGAGGGGTAGCCCGGTAATCGTTGCGCATCTGGCGGGCAAACTCAAAGTGGGGGACCATGACCCGCTCGCCCTGGGACAGGCGGGTAAAGTGCTGATCCAACAGCTCCATGTCCATACACAGAGGGGATTCGTAGTCGATGTCCCCTTCGGGGGTGCGGGGGGCCTTGGCCCGGTCCAGGGTTCGGAAGTAGTTGTCCATGGAGACGGTGTGGGTGTTCACCCCCCGCTTCTCCAGGGCCTGCTCGATCTTCATTGCCGTGGTGGTCTTGCCGGACCCGGAGGGGCCGGAGAGAAGGACGATGGGGCTCTTCTCCATACGGCTGATGATGACCTCGGCGGCGTGGTCCACCCGGGCCTGATAGGCGGCGTCGCACTCATCCAAAAAGGCCTTGGGATCGGCCTTCACCTTGCGGTTGATCTCCTCTAACTGATAGGCCATGTCATGTCCTCCTTTTCCTGACAGACAGCGTCGATTCGCTCGATATATTCCTTGGGATACTTGGGGTTGTTCCGGCGGACGATGCGCCCCGCCTTCCGGTCAATGAATTTGGTCATGCCCCCGCCCCCCAGGGCCAGGACGGTGTGCAGTTCCTCCATCATAATGATATTATATCGGTTCTCCTTGCCGGGCAGACACCAGCCCACGTTTTCGAAGCCACCCGACATATATTTCTGCCGGTAGAGGTAGTAGGGCACATATCCCGCCCCGGCCAGGGCGGCCCAGGCAAACCCCAGCATCTCGGCCACCGCCTCCGGAGTGGGGAGGGCCCCTCCCTGAGTCATCAGCGTGGACCCCTTCTTCAGGGCCAGGGTGTGGACGGTGATGTTTTCGGGCTTGAGGGAAATGAGCTCCTCCACCGTGCGGCGGAAGCCCGCAACGGTATCTTTTGGAAGTCCGGCGATGAGGTCCATGTTCACGTCGAAAGTACCGCTCTCCCGCACGTCGGCGTAGGCCCGGCGGATGTCCTCGGCCCGGTGGGCCCGGCCCATGGCCTTGAGGACCTCGTCCTCCATGGTCTGAGGGTTCACCGAGACCCGGTCTATGTGATGCGCGGCCAGGACGGCCAGCTTTTCCCGGGCAATGGTGTCGGGGCGGCCCGCCTCCACCGTGAACTCCCCACAGTGGGACAGGTCCAGCTCTCGCTCCATGGTGGTGAGGAGGCGGTCCAGCTGCTCCGCCGACAGGGTGGTGGGGGTGCCGCCCCCCATGTAGACGGTGCGGATGCGGCGGCCGGATTCTCTTAAATTGCGTCCCACGGCGGCCAGCTCCCGCTCCAACCCGTCCAGGAAGGGGCCCAGCAGGGGGAGGCTCTTCCCTACGTCGGCGGAAACGAAGGAGCAGTATGCGCAACGGGTGGGGCAGAAGGGGATGCCCACGTAGAGGGAAAGGTCATTCTCCTCCAGGCACGCCAGCGTCTCCAAGCTGGCCTTGGCACAGGCCATGGCCAGCTTGACCCGGTCGGGAGAGACCCGGTAGACCTCCCGGAGGGCTTTGGCGGCATCCTTTTCACTTACCCCTTCCAGCATGGCGCGGGTGGGAATCTTCACCGGGCGCACCCCGGTGAGGGCCCCCCAGGGGGGCTCCTTGCCCAAAATGGCCACCCCCGCATTGTAGAAGGCCTGCTTCAAAATGCGCTGGCACACCCGGTCGTCCTCCAGTGGGACCCCGGTGAGTTCCTCCACCCGGGCCTGACAAGTGGCGGAAACGGTCTCACCCTCCCAGGTCAGCTCGGCGGTAGCGGTGAGCCACCTCTCCCCCCGGACGAGGGAAAGGGTCAGCTCGTTCTCCTCCTCTCCCTCGTAAACGGGCTTTTGACCGGGGAAGAGGGTGAGCATCATTTGTTCGGTAGCGTAGCGGTAATTGTGGCCTCGAAGCGTCAATTTCATCCGCGCAACGCCGCCTTCATGTAGTAGTTGCTCTGCCGCTCCTCCTCCAGGGTGGAGGTCCCCTCATGGCCGGGGCAGACGGTGTAATCTCCGGGCAGAGCGGCCAGGCGGCGGAGAGAGGCGAAGATCTCCCGGTCATTGCCGCCGGGAAAGTCGGTACGACCCATGGAGCCGGCAAAGAGGGTGTCCCCGGTGAAGAGGACCCCTTCCCCCTTCAGAATCACGCCGCCGGGGGTGTGGCCGGGGGTATGAAGGACCTCAAAACGAAGGTCGCCCACCTCCATCACGTCCCCCTCCTTATAGGAGGCGGTGCGCTGGGCCACGTCGGGCATGAAGGCTGCGGGATTGGTCCCATAGGGCAGATCGTCATCGTGTAGGTAGACGGGCACACCGGGATAGGCGGCCTTCAGGGCGGCCACCGCCCCGGTGTGATCGTGGTGGCCATGGGTGAGAAAGACGGCCGTCAGGTCCATGCCGGTCTTTTCAATGGCTGCCAGCAGGCGGCCGGGCTCGTCCCCGGGGTCGATGACCGCCCCTTTGTTGGTGGCCTTGTCACGAATCAGATAACAGTTGGTCTGAATGGGACCAAGGCGAATGGAGGTCCATTCCATAGGCATAGTAATTTCTCCTTTTGGTTCCCCATTGCGGGGATACTCTTACATGGTATCGGTATCAAACAGGATGGTCACAGGCCCATCGTTCTGGGAAAAGACCTGCATATCAGCCCCAAACTCCCCGTGCTCCACGGCAAAGCCCTTTGCACGGCACTCGTCCATGACCTTCTCGTAGAGGGGAATGGCAGCCTCGGGCCGGGCGGCCCTGGTAAAGCCGGGGCGGCGGCTCTTCACGTCGGCGTAAAGGGTAAACTGGCTGATAATGAGGAGGGAGCCTCCCACCGCCTCCAGGTTCAGGTTCATTTTCTCATTCTCGTCCTCAAAGACCCGCAGTCCGCAGATCTTATCGGCCAGCTTCACGGCCTGGGCTTCGGTATCGCCCGCCCCCACGCCCAAAAGGACCAGGAAGCCTTTCTCGATGGCGCCGTTTACCTTGCCGTCAATTTCTACACGGGCGTTTTTTACTCTTGTCACCACTGCGCGCATTTAACGGAACTCCTTTGTAAGCCCCCGTGCAAAGAGGGGGTCAATCTCAAACTGAACGATGTCACCGGAGCTGCATTTCAGGTCGGTCACGTCCACCAGGGTTTCGATGGCCCCAACTTTACCGATGATTGGGGCCC
>JAHHSF010000083.1 GCA_020025375.1 Oscillospiraceae bacterium
GGCAGGAAGAGGGGGGTAAGCTTGTATTTTTCCCAGGCGTAATCGGCGGCGGCGGCAAAAACCGGGGCTTTCTCCTCAAAGCCGGACCAGGGCCGGACTGTGAAGGCGATGTAAGCGCCGTCGGGGTCCAGTCCTTCGTTTTCCAGGATGCCGTCCACCACCGATGCGGGGGCGGGAGGAAGAATAACGGTGGGGTCGGCGGCCATGACGATGCGGGGGCGGGTGACCCCCATGTCTTCCAGCTCGGCCTTGGAAAGGGTGTCCCGCAGGGTGATGGCGTCCACGTTGTGCTCCAACACCCGGCGGACCAGCCGCCGGTTGGAGGGGTAGCGTACCGGGCCGATGCCGCAGCCGTACATATGGACCGGGTTGCCCAGCTTTTTCGCCATGGTGATGGTGAAGAGGTAGAACCACAGGCTCCGCCGGCTGGTCACGTCCTGCATGAGGGACCCGCCGCCGTTGATATACAGATTGGTGTGGGTCATGCGGCGGGGAAAGCGGAGGAAGTTGAAGGTGTAGATGGCATTGACCCGGTACTGAAGCCGGGTCTCCTTGGGCTTCCGGGAGAGGACCCAGACCGGCAGGTCGCTGTCAATGGACCGGACCTCCTGGACGATGGCCTCCAGGATGGCATCGTCCCCGGCGTTGCCACGGCCATAGGCACCGCAGACCAGAACGCCGTCCCGGCGGGCGGGGCGGGACCTTTTCCGGGCCTCCTTCCGCAGAATGGCCTCGTAGATCTCCAGCTGGCGGTGCAGGGTGCTTTCCAGGGAAAACTCGCTTTCCGCCTTGGCGTGGAGCCGCTGGCCCAGGTGGGTCCGCAGGGTCTTGTCCGTCGCCAGGGAGCAGAGGCACCGGGCCAGACCCTCGGCATCTCCGGGTTCGAAGAGCAGGCCGGTGACCCCGTGCTGGATGAGGTAGGGGATACCACCCACCCGGCTGGTCACGGTGGGCAGGCCCGCCCGGGCCCCCTCGGTGATGGCGTAGGGGAAGGTCTCGGACAGGGAAGTGAGGGTGTTCACGTCCAGGGCGTTGTAAAAGGTATCGGTATCGGAAATCCAGCCACAGAAATGGTACACGTCTTTGGGGAGAAGCTGGGCGGCCAGGGCCCGGAGCTCCTGTCCCTGTCCACCCTCGCCGGCAATGAGGAGACGGAGATTCTTATGGGTCTCATAGGCCTTGGCGAAGCCGCGGACCAGGGTGCCCACGTCCTTCACTGCGTCCAGCCGGGCGGCAATGCCCACCACCACGCTCTCCCCGTCGAAGGAGAGACCGCAGGAGCGGAGGTACTCCTCCCGCTCCATGGCGATGGGGCGGGGGGAAAAGTCCAGACCGTTGTAGATGGTGAAGATCCGGTCCGGGTCGAAGCCCCGGGAGATGAGCAGGTCGGTCATGGCATCGGAGACCCCGATGTGGTAGTCCATGCACCGGAGCGTGATGGTGTGGATGGTGCCGTAGGTGAGCCGGGAGAGGGGGCGGCCCAGGTAGTCCAGGCGATAGTCCGAGTGGACGGTGGTGACCACGGGGATGCCGGTGGAGCGGTGGAGGAGGGAGCCCATCAGATTCCCCCGGGCGCCGTGGCAGTGGATGAGATCATACCGCTCCTCCCGGGCCATGGCCTTCAGGGTACGCAGGGCCTTAAGAGGATTCCGCTCGGCAATGACCACCGTTGGGATACCCAGTTCCCGGGCCTCCTGGACGAAGGGACCCTCCATAAAGCAGACCATGGTCACGTTGATGGAGTGGGTAAGGTTTTGAAGGAGGGAATGAACGTGGGTCTTGGCCCCGCCCGAGTCGCCCCCGGAAATCAAATGGATAACTTTCATGTGCGCCTCCAAAAATGGGCTTGTCTAAACAGTGAAAATATTATACAATACATTGGAAGTATGGTCAATATTATGGAGGTTTCTCAGTATGGAAGAAAAGAGCCGCCGTTCCGGCAAGTTCAACGTCATCGACATCATCATCCTGCTCATCCTTGTGGTGGGCGTGGCCTTTGTGGCCACCAAATTTCTGGGCAATCGTGGAATCAACCAGGGTGCCGGGACCAAAATTGAGTACACCGTCCTGGTCCGTGGGGTCAATCCCGACGTGTGTGACACCATCATGGCCTATAAGGACGACAACGTTCAGCTTATGGCCGATGCCGCTCCGGTGGACGGCTATGTCACCGACATTTCCTACGCCCCCCACATCAACTACGGCGAGGACGCTGCCGGTAATGCGGTGGTCAGCGTGGAGGAGGGCGAGAACGCCCGGGTGGACATGACCTTCACCATTCAGGCCACCGTGGCTTCCGTTGTCAACAACAAGGTGGGCACTCAGGAAGTCCGCATCGGCAAGAGCCACATCGTCAAGACCTCCGTTTTCGAGCTGGAGGGCTACCAAACCGTCACAAAGACCTGCAAGGTCGTGGAGTGATATGGGAGAAGGGCTTTTTTTGCTTTGGTTGCAAAACAGCGCCCGTGCCCCCTGGCTGGATGCTGTTTTCACTGTTTATACCCATTTGGGGGACGGCGGATTTTTGTGGATTATTCTGTGCGTGATTCTGTTCTGTGTGCCCAGGACCCGAAAAATTGGCACGGTCACCCTTCTGGCCCTGGCCATCGGTTTTCTCTGTACCAACGTGGTCCTCAAGCACCTGGTGGCCCGGCCCCGGCCCTGGCTGGATGTGGCGGGCCTTCTGCCCCTGGTGAATGAGGGAGACCCAAACTCCTTCCCCTCGGGGCACACCTGCGCCGCCTTTGCCTTCGCGGGGGCTGGCTTGTGGGCATTTCCCACCAAATGGGCCAAGGCCCTGGCCCTGGCAGGGGCGATCCTCATGGGCTTCTCCCGTCTCTATGTGGGGGTCCACTACCCCAGCGACGTGCTGGCCGGGGCCATCGTAGGCCTGCTGGCCGGCTGGGCGGCCTGTAAGCTTACCGCTCATTATGACAGGAAACGGCCCTCCTGAGGAAATCCCAATTTGTCAAAGAACCCCTGTTTTCGTACAAGGAAAACAGGGGTTCTTTGACAAACTGAGCGGACGGCTATGCCGTCCGCCGGTTTGATTCAGTATCCGATGAGGGGCGCAGAGCCGTCGTCCTGCCCCTTCTCGATGGCCCTGACCACTGCGTAGTAGCCCACGTTCTCGTTGACCTCCACATAAAATCGGTCCCCCACCTTTTTGCCCAATAAGGCCTTGCCCATCGGGGCTTCTTTGCTCAGAAGACCGAGCAGGGCGTTCTGCCGCATGGTGGTGACCACCTGGTAGGTCTCGGTCTCTCCCTCGTCCTCCAGAAAGACCGTCACCTTGTCGTACAGCCCCACCGTGTCGTCGGCGGAGCGGTCCCGGATGACCACGGCGGTCTTTATCATGTTTTCTAGGTAGCGGATACGGCTCTCGTTCCGGTTCTTTTCCTGCTTGGCCGCCTTGTACTCAAAATTTTCGCTCAGGTCCCCGAAAGCCCGGGCCTCTTTCACCGCCTCCAGAAGCTGGGGGCGGAGGACGATGCGTCGGTGGTCCAGCTCCTCCTTCATCATTTGAAGGTCCTGTGCGGTCAGTTCATCGTGCATGGGAAACGCCCTCTTTCTATGTGTATTGCCACTATTATATAACAGAACGCCGCCCTTGACAATCGGGCGGGATTTGGTATGATTTTAAAAGAGGAAAGGGAAGAGCGCCTCCCGGTGAGTCTCTTCTTCCTTTCCTGCACGCCATGGACCCGGCACATTGCCCTGGTCCGGCCCGACTGATGAAACAGGGAGGAAACGAGAATGTCCAGCCTGCTTATCAAAAATGCCCGGAGTATCGTCACCTGCGACGACCGGGACAGAGTTTTGGAGAACGCCAGCCTCCTGATTGAAAACGGAGTCATCACCTATCTGGGAACCGGGGAGAAGGAGGCTGACGAGGTCCTTGACGCCACCGGCTGTCTGGTCTATCCCGGCCTCATCAACACCCACCACCACCTCTACCAGACCTTTAGCCGAAACCTTCCCCAGGTGCAGAACATGGAGCTTTTCGACTGGCTTACTACCCTTTACGAGATCTGGAAGAACCTGGACGGTGAGATCATTTACCACAGCTCCATGACCGGCCTGGGGGAGCTTCTCAAAACTGGCTGCACCACCTGCTTCGACCACCACTATGTCTTTCCCGAGGGCCAGACCGGCACCCTGCTGGACGCTCAGTTCTCGGCGGCCCGGGACCTGGGGGTGCGGATGTACGCCTCCCGGGGGAGTATGGACCTGAGCAAGAAGGACGGCGGCCTGCCCCCGGACAGCGTGGTCCAGACTGTGGATAAAATTTTGGCCGACTCCCAGTGGGCGGTGGAAACCTACCACGACCCCAGCCCCTTCTCCATGAACCGGGTGGCTCTGGCCCCCTGTTCTCCCTTCAGCGTCACCGGGGAACTGCTTCGCCAGTCAGCCCTCTTGGCCCGGAGTTTGAAGGTACGCCTCCACACCCACCTGTGTGAGACAAAGGACGAGGAGCGCTATGTGTCCGAGCGGTACGGGATGCGCCCCCTGGAATATATGGAGAGCTTGGGCTGGGTGGGCCCAGACGTGTGGTACGCCCACGGCATCCACTTTAACGACCAGGAACTCCGCCGCCTGGCCGAGACCGGCACCGGTGTGGCCCACTGTCCGATCTCCAATATGAAGCTTTCCTCCGGCGTCTGCCGTCTGCCGGAAATGTTGGAGCTGGGGATTCCGGTGGGCCTGGCCGTGGACGGGAGCGCCAGCAACGACGGTTCCAACCTCCTGGAGGAATTGCGGGTGAGCTACCTGCTCCACCGGCTTCACTCCAGCGCCAAGGCCCCCAGTGGTTACGACCTGTTGAAGCTGGCTACCCGGGGGAGCGCCAAGGTCCTGGGGTGGGAGGAGTTAGGCTCCCTGGAGGCAGGCAAGGCTGGGGACCTGTTTATGATTGACAGCCGCCGCCTTGAGCTTACCGGGACCCTGCTGGACCCAAAGTCCCTCCTGGGCACTGTGGGCTGGAAGGGAGCTGTGGACTATACCGTGGTGAACGGTAAGGTGGTGGTCCGTCAGGGGCACCTGGTCACTGTGGACGAGGCCGATCAGACCCGCAAGGCCCACAAAGCGGTGGCGGACTACCTGGCCCGTACCTGAGAAAAAAGCCTCGGCGTCCCGCGGGATGCCCGGGGCTTTTCCAAAATTGTGGATGGAAAAACCGCTTTCCTACTTGACGAGGGCGAAAAAATCTGGTATTCTAATCAATGTCCCATTTAGGGTGTATGCGTCCGTAGTTCAATTGGATAGAGCGTCAGATTCCGGTTCTGAAGGTTGGGGGTTCGAGTCCCTTCGGGCGTACCAAATTGTGTTGAAAAAAAGATGCACAGCAAAAACACCGCACGAAAGTGCGGTGTTTTTGTATATTCAAGAGCTTATCGGCTGATAAACAGAGAAAAAGCTGAAATCGGCAGCCTGCTCCTTAAAAATTCCAACAGTCTGTGTCCGGAGATGCAGAACACGGATTTTTCCTGCTGAGGAGAGTTGAACACCCCCTCATAAAAAACCCATGATGCGCCTGCAATAATGCCCCGATTCCGGGCCGAAGCAGGCGCATTTTTTCTGCTTCCTTGAACAAGCTGCTTGACAAATTTGCCGTTCTGTGGTAAATTATGCATCAGTTAGTCATAACTAACCAATGCGTACCGAATTCCTTCTTACCCATGTGGGCGCGTACTCGCAAACCACGCGCCCACAGCCACTTAAAAGGCGGGAACATTCCGCTATGAACTACAAAAGCGATCAAAGACTATTGGAGGTGAAGTGTGCTTCAA
>JAHHSF010000084.1 GCA_020025375.1 Oscillospiraceae bacterium
CTCGAAGTCCACGGTGATGCAGTAGGGGGTGCCGATCTCGTCCTGACGGCGGTACCGCTTGCCGATGGAGCCGGCGTCGTCATAGTCCACCATAAAGGACTTGGACAGCTCACCCTGGATCTCCCGGGCCTTGTCACCCAGCTTCTTGGAGAGGGGCAGCACGGCACACTTAAAGGGGGCCAGAGCGGGGTGGAGACGGAGCACGGTGCGGACATCGTTTTTCTCGGCATCCACTACCTCCTCGTCATAGGCGTCCACCAGGAAGGCCAGGGTCACACGGTCGGCACCCAGGGAGGGCTCGATGACATAGGGGATATAGTGCTCGTTCTTCTCCTGGTCAAAGTAGGTCATGTCCTTACCGGAGGTAGTTTGGTGGGCGGTGAGGTCAAAGTTGGTGCGGCTGGCCACACCCCACAGCTCTCCCCAGCCGAAGGGGAACACAAACTCAAAGTCGGTGGTGGCGTTGGAGTAGTGGGACAGCTCCTCGGGGTCGTGATCCCGAAGCCGCAGATTCTCGTCCCGCATCCCAAGCCCCAGCAGCCACTGGTGGCAGAAGTCCTTCCAATACTGAAACCACTCCAGCTCAGTACCCGGGGTGCAGAAGAACTCCAGCTCCATCTGCTCAAACTCCCGGGTGCGGAAGGTGAAGTTGCCCGGAGTGATCTCGTTGCGGAAGGATTTACCCACCTGACACACACCGAAGGGCAGCTTCCTCCGGGTGGTGCGCTGGACGTTCTGGAAGTTCACAAAGATGCCCTGTGCCGTCTCAGGGCGGAGGTAGACGGTGTTCTTTGCGTCCTCAGTGACACCCTGAAAGGTTTTGAACATCAGGTTGAACTGGCGGATGTCCGTCCAGTTGTGCTTGCCGCAGGAGGGACAGGGAATGTTGTGCTCCTCCACCAGCTCCTTCATCTCGGATTGGGAGAAGGCGTCCACCGGCTTGCCCAGGTCAAACTGATTCTCCTCGGCCCAGTCCTCAATGACCTTGTCAGCACGGAACCGCTCCTTACACTCCTTACAGTCCATGAGAGGGTCAGAGAACCCGCCCACGTGGCCGGAGGCCACCCAGACCTGGGGGTTCATGAGGATAGCGGCGTCCAGACCCACGTTATAGGGGTTCTCCTGGACGAACTTCTTCCACCACGCCTTTTTTACATTGTTTTTCAGCTCCACACCCAGGGGGCCGTAGTCCCAGGTGTTGGCCAGGCCGCCGTATACCTCCGAGCCGGGGAAGACAAAGCCCCGCCCCTTGCAGAGGGCTACAATTTTTTCCATGGTCTTTTCGCTGTTTTTCATGCCGCAACAACTCCTTTTTCTGGATGGCTCTGAGCAAAAAAACGCCCTGAGCCAATTTGGCTCAGGGCGAATCAAATGATCCGTGGTTCCACCTGAATTTATACCGAAGCCGGTATACACTCGATCCCGGTAACGTGGGGAGGACGGCGGGCCATTTCCTGCCCGCACTCCAGAGTGCCTTCCCGCCGCACCTTTGGAGGATTTTCACCTGCCATCCTCTCTCTTCCGTCCCGGCTGCGGGGTACTGTTCTCTGTCTCAGCTTTTCATAGACGAGTTCATCATAATATAGAACCAGAAGGATGTCAAGGGAATTTCCCGGTTTCCGGGGATATGCCCCACGAACGGGGCGGGGGGCTTACAGCTGGGCGATGGCCTCAATCTCCACCAGCACGTCCTTGGGAAGGCGGGCCACCTGGACGGCGGAGCGGGCGGGATACGGCTCCTGAAAGAACTGGGCGTATACCTCATTCATAGCGGCGAAGTCGTCCATGTCCTTCAGAAATACGGTGGTCTTAACCACCGCCCCCATGTTGGTCCCGGCAGCATTGAGGATGGCCTTGATGTTGCTCAGGGATTGGGCGGCCTGGGCCTGAATGCCGCCCTCCGCCACCTCGCCGGTAGCGGGATCAATGGGAACCTGGCCGGAGGTAAAGAGCAGCTGCCCAATCTGCACGGCCTGAGAGTAGGGGCCGATGGCGGCGGGGGCCTTATCGGTTTGAACGATCTGTTTCATAAAGCATACTCCTTTTCTTGATAAAATGAAGCGGGATACCCTCATTTTAAACCAGAAAGGTCCGTTTCGCAAGGGAATTTTCCTCTGGACAAGCGGGTGGGTTTGTGATAGGATACCGCTGACGAGTCTCCACATCTCGTCCAAGCACGGCCCTCTGGGGCCGTGTTCGTTCGGTGGAAGCAATTTCCGCCGTTCTCTAAATAATAAAATGGAGGTTTTTTTATGCACAAATTTACCACACGGGAGCTGGCCTTTGCCGCTGTGATCGCGGCGGTCTATGCCGTTTTGACGGTGACGCTGCCCATCCCCCAGTACAGCGGAATTCAGGTCCGCCTGGCGGAGGCCATGACGGTACTCCCCTTCCTCTTCCCTGCCGCTACCCCCGGCCTGGTGGTGGGCTGCTTCATCGCCAACCTGTTTTCCCCGTTCCCCCTGGACATCCTGTTTGGAACAACGGCGACCCTGCTGGCCTGCCTGCTGACCCAGCGGATGCCCAACCGTTGGCTGGCCGCCCTGCCTCCTGTGCTGTGCAACGCGGTCATTGTAGGGGGCGAGATTGCGTGGGCGACTACGGGCTTTACCCCGGCCTTCTGGCCCGCCTATGCCCTGAATGCCTTTACGGTTGGACTGGGTGAGCTGCTGGCCTGCTACGTGTTGGGGACGGTATTGCTCACCGCAATGCCAAAGATCCCGGTATTTCATACGTTTATGGCCCCTGAGCGGCTGGAGGATCATTTTCCCAACCACGCCTGAGCGGGAATCAAACATATGTGTGCCAGACGAGTGGACGTCTGGCACTTCAGAGTGTCGAGAAGCCCCATATCAATGCACGCAGGATCGTGCATTCGGTGGGGGAGCTCGAGGGGGTGAAGCCCGCCTCGAATGGAATCGAATGCCCCGCATCCCTTGCCGTGCAAGGGATCAAGCGGCGAGCGAAGCGAGGACTTTTCCAGTCGTTCCGGCCGGAAAAGTATCGGCATTTTAAAGGCTGTCAGAAAAAGTCTCTAACTTTTTCTGACAGCCTGGTGTGCCAGACGAGTGGACGTCTGGCACTTTTTTTAGCGGCTCCAATCCGCGTCGGCGCTCAGGGGCAGGCGGAACATCTCCCCCACTGCCGTCTCGTACTTGGAGCGGTCGTCTGCCTTCCGAATGGCCTTGAGGGGTTTTTCCCGGCCCTCAAACAGACGGCTCATGTAAAACCACAGCTCCTTCATATGAAAGACCGTGTTCCGAGGGCTGCCAAAGGCGGCGAGATAGCCCTCATAGAGCTGGTCGTGGAAGGCCCTCAGCGTATCCCGATCCGGGCCGGGGCCGCCCTTGGCCTGCTGCACCAGAGCGGGGTTGGCCAGCAGCCCCTGTCCCAGCATCACCGACTCCACCTGGGGAAAGGCCTGGGCGATGCGGTGACAATCCCCCGCCGTGACCAGTCCCCCGTTGTAGCACAGCGGCCCGGGGTAGCACGCCGCCGCCTTTTGAAAGGCATCCATCCGCACGGGATGTCGGTAAAAATCCTGACGCACCCGGGGGTGGACAATGAGGAGAGAGACGGGGTACTGGGCAAACAGCTCCAGCAGGGGGCCGAACTCCTCTGGGTCGGCCACGCCCAGCCGGGTTTTGATGGAGATTTTTCCAGAAACCGCCTGAAAAATCTCATCCAGAAACCGCCTGAGGAGGTCAAGGTCGGCCAGCATCCCCGCCCCCTTCCCCTTGGCGGTGACGGTTCCGGAGGGACAGCCTAAATTCAGGTTGATCTCGTCATAGCCCATGGCGGCCAGCTCCCCGGCACACCAGCAGAAATCCCCGGCGTTTTTGGTCAGAATCTGGGGGACGGCACGGAACCCCCGGTTGTGCTCCGGGAGCACGTTCCGCAGCTCCCGGGGGGTAAAGACCCGGTCCCGGGTGGGGGTGAGAAAGGGCATATAGTAGGTGTCAATCCCCGGGAAATGGCGGTGGTGGGCCCGGCGGTACTCCGAGCCGGTTACACCCTCCAGAGGTGCGAAGTAATAGCGCATATCCCCTCCCGGCACTCAGCCCTGCTGAGCCAGCTCCACCAGGAGCTGAACACATCGCTCGATTCCCAAGACACCGGAGTTCAGGGTGAGGTGGTAGTTTTGAGCCATACCCCACTCCCGGTCGGTGTAATGGCGGTAGTTGACCCGACGCTTGGCATCCTTGTCCATGAGCCGCTTCTCCGGAGAAGCCTCCGACTCCCCGTACAGCCGGACAATGCGGTCACTGCGAAAGTCCATGTCGGCGTGAATGAAGGTGTGGAGACAGTCACTGCGATCCCGCAGAATGTAGTCGGCACAGCGGCCCACAATGACACAGGGACCCTGCTCTGCCAGCTCCCGGATCACCTTGTACTGGATGGTCCAGAGGAAGTCGGCGGCGGACAGGTTGTTGATGGTGCCGGGGAAGGTGGAGTTTAAAAAGGCGTAGGCAAAGCGGCTCTTGCCTGGGGCGAACTCCCCGTGCTCCTCAATGAATTTGGGGTCGAAGCCGCTCTCCAGAGCCACCTGCTTCACCAGCTCCTTGTCGTAGTAGGGCACGCCAAGCCGCTGGGCCGCCTCCTTGCCGATGGTGCGTCCGCCGCTGCCAAATTCCCGGCTGACGGTGATGATTTTTGTGCTCATAGACAGACCTCCTGACCGCAATACGCATGGGATTGTGGGGATTTTGATACCCCCATTATAATATGGAGTGGAGCGGGCCGCAAGCCCTCCTGGGGAAAGGGGGGACCGGTTCTCGCTGAGAGCCGGTCCCCCAGGCTGTGGGAAAAGTCTCTGACTTTTCCCACAGCCTTTAAAATGCCAATGCGTTTCCCACCTAGAGGTTCGGAAACGCCCTCGCAGCCCCCGCCGCTTAATCCCTTGCGCGGCAAGGGCCGCGGGGCATTCGATTCCATTTGAGGCGGGTCAAGCTCCCCCACCCAATTGACTGTCCTGCGTACATCAATTCGGGGCTTCTCGACACGCAGAAGAGTAAATCATGGGCCTTGGAACAATCAAATCAGAGGAACTACCCCGATTCCGGGGAGAATTGTGCAGATTTGAGGAAAAAAATCTTGAAATACCCTTGACACACACGGGGGTGTTGTTGTATGATACCAAAGTGTCTGTAAGGACACAACTGCGATGATGCGGGAGATTGCTCGAATGCGAGGTAACTTCCGCGGAGTATGTCCGAGCTAGAATCGGGCGGCTGAAGGACCTGGGCACGGCGTATATCGCTGTGGTTGGGTGGAACCGGCCTGCTTATCACGCCGGTTTCTTTCATGCCACGGAATGATACGCACGAGAACGTGGACAGGAACTTCACCTACCGTACGAAGCGAGGAGCAAAAAACCACTTCGTATTGTATTTAAGGAGGAAACAACCCATGGCAGCTCAGAAAGAAATGATCCGCATCCGCCTCAAGGCCTACGATCACCAGCTCATTGACCAGAGCGCGGAGAAGATCGTGGAGACCGCCAAGCGCACCGGCGCCACTGTCTCCGGCCCCATTCCCCTGCCCACCAAGAAGGAAGTCGTCACCATTCTCCGTGCCGTCCACAAGTACAAGGACAGCCGCGAGCAGTTTGAGCGCCGCACCCACAAGCGCCTGATTG
>JAHHSF010000085.1 GCA_020025375.1 Oscillospiraceae bacterium
CTTTACCCACTGTCTCATCGCCTACCCGGAGATCAAAAACGGGGCGGGGCTGATGAATTACGACACCGACTGCATCAACGTCACCGAGTTTAAAAATCTCCTCAATGAGCTTTACGCCAATGGGTACAGCCTGGTGGACCTCTACGACATCTACGAGCAGGATGAAAACGGCAATCTCCTCTTCAAGAAGGGGGTGGAGGTGCCGGTGGGCCGGAAACCCATCGTCTTTTCCATTGACGACGTTGTCTACGACTACGACAAGCGTGGTGGCGGCATGGTGGACCTGTTGGCCCTGGACAGGGAGAACAATCTGGTCTCCGGCACCTACCTGGCCGATGGGACCATCGACTGGTCCTACGACCGGGAGGTCTTCCCCATCCTGGAGGCCTTTATCGAAGAGCACCCGGACTTCTCCTCCCACGGCGCCCGGCTCACCCTCTGCATGACCGGCTTCGCCGGAGTCTTTGGCTACCGCACCGAGAGTTCCGACCGCCCCGGGGACCGGGAGGCCGAGATCGAAAAAGCCACGGCCGTGGCCGACCGTCTCAAGGAGCTGGGCTACTCTTTTGCCAGCCACAGCTACGGCCACTACAACCACGAGAAGCACTCGGAGGCCAGTCTGCGAAAGGACCTGCAACAATTCCAGGACGAGGTGGTCCCCATCATCGGGGAGGTGTCCGCCTACGTCTACCCCTACGGCAAGCTCCTCCTGCCCGGCGACCCCCGGTACACAGCCATGCAGGAATACGGCTTCGACCTCTTCTGCTCGGTGTCCCACTTCTTTTACAGCCGCAACTACGACAGCATGGACACCCTCTATATGACCCGGGTAGCTATCGACGGCTATTCCCTCCGAAACTATCACGAGGTCCTCTCCCCCCTGTTTGACACGGAGAAGGTCATCGACCACGAGAATCGATAAAGATATAGCAATGAACGCCGGAAGCGAAGCTTCCGGCGTTCTCTGATATTGTCACTTCTCCAGCATCACAAAGGGCGCCATGTCCAGGCGCACAAAATATCCCTGGCCGTGCTTACACACCGGGCAGAGAGCGGGAGCCCGCTCGGTCTCGATGATTTCTCCGCAGTTGAGGCACATCCACCGCACCGGACGGTCCTCTCCGAAGAGCTTGTCCTCCTCCAGCAGGGCAGCGAACTGGCCGAAGCGGTCCCCATGGGTCTTTTCAATGGCGGCGATCATACGGAAAACGTGGGCGATCTCCACAAAGCCCTCCTCCTCGGCCACCTGGGCAAAGTGGGGGTAAACGTCGTCGTGCTCCTCGTACTCATTGTGCTGGGCGGCCCGGAGGTAGTCGGCCATCTCGGTGTAAATATCCACCGGGTAGCCACCGTCCACTACCAGGGTCTCCCCTGTCAGCGGGGCCAGCTGGTCGTAAAAGACCTTGGCATGGGACCTCTCCTGCTCAGCGGTGAAGGTAAAGACCCCCTCGATGACCTGAAGGCCCTTCTTTTTTGCCACTCCGGCAGCAAAGGTATAGCGGTTCCGGGCCTGGCTCTCCCCGGCAAAAGCCCGCATCAGGTTTAAGCGGGTGGCGCTATCGAAAAAATCAACGGACATACTGCATCCCTCCTATTTGGTGGGTGCAGTATGTCCGTTTTTGCGCTCTTTATGCGTTTACAGCCGCTCCGCGATGGCGGTGAGGAACTCCCGGCTGGTAACCACGCGGGCCTTATGCTTGCCTTCCCAGAGCCCGGCCAAATCTCCAGTCATGACACCGGATTCAATGGTGTCGATGGTGGCCTTTTCCAGCCTGTCGGCAAAGGCCACCAGGTCGGGCAGGTAATCCAGCTCACCCCGCTTCCGAAGCGCCCCGGTCCAGGCGAAAAGGGTGGCAACGGGGTTGGTGGAGGTTTGCTCCCCCTTCAGATAGCGGTAGTAGTGGCGGGTTACGGTACCATGGGCGGCCTCATACTCGTACTTCCCGTCGGGAGAAACCAGTACAGAGGTCATCATGGCCAAAGAGCCGAAGGCGGTGGAAACCATGTCGCTCATCACGTCGCCGTCATAGTTCTTGCAGGCCCAGATGAAGCCGCCCTCGCTCCGAATGACCCGAGCCACGGCATCGTCGATGAGGGTATAGAAATACTCGATCCCCTTGGCCTCGAAGGCGGTCTTGTACTCAGAGTCGTAAATCTCCTGAAAAATATCCTTGAAGGTGTGGTCGTACTGCTTGGAAATGGTGTCCTTGGTGGAAAACCAAAGGTCCTGCCCCGCATCCAGGGCAAAGCGGAAACAGGCGTGAGCAAAGGAGCGGATGGAGGCGTCCTTGTTAAACTGACCCTGGAGCACGCCGGGGCCGTCGAAGTCGCAGATGGTCTGGCGGGTCTCGGTGCCGTCTGCGGCGGTAAAGACCAGTTCGGCCTTGCCGGGGGCGGTGACCCGCTGCTCGGTGGCCCGGTACACGTCCCCAAAGGCGTGGCGGGCGATGACGATGGGTTTCTTCCAGTTCTTTACCACCGGGGAGATGCCCTCTACCATAATGGGTGCCCGGAATACAGTACCGTCCAGAATGGCCCGGATGGTACCGTTGGGGGACTTCCACATCTGGGAGAGCTTGTACTCCTCTACCCGCTGGGCATTGGGTGTAATGGTGGCACACTTGACAGCCACGCCGTACTTTTTGGTGGCCTCGGCGGAGTCCACAGTGACCTGATCCTTCGTCTTTTCACGCTCGGGCAGGCCCAGGTCGTAGTATTCCGTTTTCAGATCGATGTAGGGCGTAAGAAGGATGTCCTTGATGTCCTGCCACAGGATGCGGGTCATCTCGTCGCCGTCCATCTCCACCAGCGGCGTTGTCATTTTGATCTTTTCCATATGTCTCCCTCCATGTGTCACGCTGTAACGCGATAATTTTTAATATTATACCTTTATTCCTTTTTAATAGCAAGTGCCCGTTTTTCTTTCTGCCTTTCCTGCTTTCAGGTGGCCGTGTTTGCAACCAGTTCATGGGCGAATGGCACAAAGAGCGTCTCCGCTTCATTTTCGCGGAGACGCTCTTCTTCATTTTATATGGGGTAATTTCATTTATTTTCCCCGATAGGGACGGTAGGCGGAACGGCCACCGCGGATGCGGCGGAGAGCAAAGCGGACGGTGAAGGCCACCAGGAGGGCAAGAACCAGGAGCACAGCCAGAAGGATGAGGGTGGGCGCACCGGGGTTCTTCAAAAGCTCGATGGGGTTCCAGCTCGCCCTCACGGTTTTGGACGGCGGGGGCGGAACGACGCTCCCCTGTCCCTCCAGGTAGGAGGCCAGGGCATACCAGGCCTTTAGCTCGTTACCGTCGTCCTGCTTCAAAATGCGGCTCTCCAGGTCGGTGACAAGCTCCCCATTCTCGTCCCGTGGGGTCACGGTGAGGAGTCCAAAGCTCTGGCCCTCCACCGCCCCCAGCATCTGGCCACTGTAAAGGTCCGCCACCACCCGGTAGAGCTGGTCATCCCGGAGGGGGGCGGTCCCGCCGTCCCCGGTCTGCTGGACGGCGTAGGTCACCTTGTCCAAAATCATACGGTTGGGGTTATAGGTCCAGTGCATCCCCGCCCCGTAGAGGGCGGCGGCGGACATTCGGGCGGAGATGGAGGCATCCACCTCAAAGGCGTTTTTCAGGTCAGCCCCGGTGAGGTAGACCGACACCAGAGGATAGGTGGGGCTGCCGTCAACCCCGGAGCCCAGGGAGAGAACATCGAAGGCGTGGGCGGTGGTCACCGGGCCGGTGCGAAGGATGTCCCGGATGACCCCATCAGGAACCACGGCGAAGTCCACGGGGATATAGCTGTCACCTTCCAGCTCCTTCACGGCCTGGATATAGGCATTTCCGATAAGGTCTCCGGTCTCCGCAACTGTAAAGTCAGTTCCATTTACATGCGTTAGAACCTGATTATATCCCAGGCCATAAGCGTCCAGAAAGTTCTCCTCCACGTCGGCTTGGAGGGAGGCGGCCAGGGCCTCCATCTCCGGGTCGGGAGAAATGGAGTCATCCACGGGAAGCAGCTTATATTCCCCGACGCTGAGGGTGTGGTCAGGACTCACCTTTTTGGAGATGGTGAGGCGGCCCAGATTCTGGGTGCGGGCCCCCGCCGAGACTATAACGGTGTTGTTCACCAGAATGGGCTCGGGAAGGGTGGTGTGGGTGTGACCGGAAATGATCACGTCGATGCCGTCCACCGCCTTGGCCAGCGCATAGTCCTCCCCTTCCCCGTCCTCGGTACCCGAGTGGGAAAGGCAGATGATGAAGTCGGCATCCTCCTTCTGCTGGATCTCGGCCACCACACGCTTCGCCGCATCGGCAATAGGCTCGAACTCCATGCCGGACATGGGGGCACAAGCGTCGGCATCCACGCCCAACACGCCGAAGACAGCAATGCGGATGGGCTCCACCTCGGCATTGTGGGCATCTCCCTTGTTGGGCCATTCCTTCTCAATGACCACATAGTCGGTGATGGGATAGTTGTTCCAGGCGGCCCAGGCCTCGGCGGCATCCTGGGGGGGCTTGTAGTTGGCCAGAACGATCTTGGGCAGGGTCCCTGTCTGGCTGAGGTTGGCGATACTACCGTCGGGCAGCTTCCTCTCTGCGGGATGGTCTTCCGCCCACTTTTCAACGGCGGAATTTAGCATCTGGGTCACGCCGTCCATACGGTAGTCAAACTCGTGGTTGCCCAGGGTGGTCACATCGTACCCCATGGCCCCCAAAGCCCGGAGTTCTGGGGCATCGGTGGTGTAAACGGTCTGAAACAGGGAACCCATGGAGAAGTCTCCGGCATCCAGGGTAACGGTAGGCCACAGAAACTCCACGCTGTTAGCGTATTCCGTGGGGGTCTCCCTCTGTTCCTTCAGCAGGGTGGCCAGGCGGACATAGCCGCCCTTGTCGGCGGCATCGGGATAAAACTGGTCATGGGTGTCGTGAGTGAAGAGGATGGTCAGGGTCTGGCTGGGGGCGTCGGCCCAGACGGGCAGAACAAATAGGCCCGACAGGACGGTCAGGGCCAGCGCTGCGGCGGCAAGCCGCCGGAAATGGTGTTTCATAGTCTTCCCTCCTTCGCTCCTATTCTGCCATAAAATCCGGCCTTTGGCAAGGTGGCTTTCTCTGCTGCCGCACGGAAGCCAGCACCGGGAGCAGAAGCGGCAAGGTAGACAAAAGCCACGGTTCGTTGTAAAATACGGATAATAAATTCTCACAGAGAGAAAGGTTGACCTAGATTTACACGCAAATTGCACTTGTAATTTGGGAAAAAATACAGTTTTGCGGCAAAGGAGCGAATTTATGATTACTTTGGACGAATTGAGGGCGGAATGCCTGAGCTGTCAGCGGTGCGCCCTGGCCGAGACCCGGACGAACGTGGTCTTTGGGGTGGGCAATCCACAGGCCGAGGTCCTGCTCATCGGGGAGGGGCCGGGGGAAAACGAAGATCTGCAGGGCGAGCCCTTCGTGGGCAGGGCGGGCAAGCTGTTGGATGAGATGCTCTCCCTGATTGACCTGGAC
>JAHHSF010000086.1 GCA_020025375.1 Oscillospiraceae bacterium
ATTCTAACACATCGGGGGGAAATCCGCAAGGCGGAAGGACCTGGGTGGCCGAAAGGTTGACTTTCTGCCACGTTTCACTTAAAATATAAAATTACGGGTAATCCCCCGGAGGGGGAGCCAACGAAGAGAGAGGGAGGCGTCCCTGTGATAGAGTTACAGAATGTCAGCAAAGTGTTCCCAACCCCGGATGGGCTGTTCACCGCCTTGAGCAGGGTGAATCTTACCATCCCGGACGAGAGCGTTTTTGGAATCGTAGGTATGAGCGGGGCGGGAAAATCCACCTTGGTCCGTTGCATCAACCTGCTGGAGAAGCCCACCGAGGGGAGCGTCCGAATCAGCGGCCTGCTCTCCGCGCGGGGAGAGGAGGCCCTGGACCTGTGCCAGATGACCCCTGCTCAGCTCCGCCAGGCCCGCCGGTCCATCAGCATGATCTTTCAGCAGTTCAATCTTCTCATGCAACGCACCTGCCTCCGTAACATCTGTTTCCCCATGGAAATCGCCGGTGTCCCCGCCGCTGAGGCGAAGAAGCGGGCCCTGGAGCTTCTGGACATCGTGGGTCTGCCCGATAAGGCGGAGGCCTATCCCTCTCAGCTCTCCGGTGGCCAGAAACAACGCATTGCCATCGCCAGGGCCCTGGCTTCCGACCCGAAAATTCTCCTCTGTGACGAAGCCACCTCAGCCTTGGACCCCAACACCACCCGGGCCATTCTGCGGCTCATCCAGGACATCAACAAGCGCCTGGGCATCACCGTGGTGGTCATCACCCATGAGATGGCGGTGGTGGAGGAAATCTGCACCCACGTGGCCATTCTGGACCGCGGGATTCTCATGGAGACCGGCACCGTGGAGGAGGTCTTTAACAATCCTCAGACCGAAGCTGGCCGCCGCCTGGTCTACCCCGAAGGGGTCCGTATCGACCCGCTCCCTGCGGCCGATGTGGTCCGAATCGCCTTCAACGGCGGCTCCTCCTACGAACCCCTCATCGCCTCCCTGGCCATCGACTGCGGCGTGAAGGTGAACATCCTGGGAGCCGATACCCGGAACATCGACGGCCAGGCCTTCGGCACCATGTTGCTGGGCCTGCCGGAGGACAAGAACGAGGCCGCGAAGGCCATGAACTATCTGAAAGCCCAAAAAGA
This sequence comes from Oscillospiraceae bacterium, assembly GCA_020025375.1. Taxonomy (GTDB): domain Bacteria; phylum Bacillota; class Clostridia; order Oscillospirales; family Oscillospiraceae; genus JAHHSE01. The sequence goes on from JAHHSF010000086.1 coordinate 1,140, forward strand.
CCTGACGGTGGAGGAGGTGCGGGATTACCATGGCTGATTTTACCGCTGTTTTTTCCTTTTTGGACCCTAAAATTGCCGAGCAGGTGGACTACCTCATCCGCCACATTCCCTTTGCCGTGTGGGAGACCATCTATACCACCGTCCTGTCCACCGCCCTGGCCTACGTCATCGGCCTGCCCTTGGGCGTGCTCCTGGTGGCGGGGGAGGAGGGGGGCGTGCGACCCTTGCCCTCCGCTGTGATGCGGATCTTGAACGTGGTGGTCAACCTCCTGCGCTCGGTGCCCTTCCTCATTTTGATGGTGCTGGTCATCCCCCTGTCCCGAATTATCCTGGGGACCAGCGTGGGTACCGCCGCCACCATCGTGCCCCTGGTGGTGGCCGCCTTTCCCTTTGTGGCCCGCCTGGTGGAGGGCTCCATCCGGGAGATGGACAAGGGGGTGGTGGAGGCCGCACAGTCCATGGGCTGTTCCCCTTTTCAGATTATTACCAAGGTGATGCTCCCCGAGTGTAAACCCTCCCTGCTTACCGGCTTCACCACCGCCTTCATCACCATCCTGGGCTACGGCGCCATGGCAGGGGCCATTGGCGGCGGCGGCCTTGGAATGCTGGCCCTCAACTACGGCTTCCAGCGCCGCCATACTTTCTCCATGTGGGTGGCGGTCATCGTCCTGGTCATCTTGGTCCAGGTTTTTCAGTCCGTGGGCACCCACTTTGCCCTGCGGAGCGACAAGCGGGTTACCCGTGTCAACAAGCGCCGGAAGGGCGAGGCGAAAATTCAGAAAGACAAGCGGGAATCCTGACATCATCGGGGAATATGAGAAGAATCGGCATAGGAGACAAAGAGCTGTTCTTTGTCTCCTGTGTTTTGTGCGAAATAAACAGTTGACTTTCCCGCTTTTTCGGTTTACACTAAGTGCAACCCAAGCGGGAACTGAATAACGCCCAGTAAAAGCAATGAAGAGAAGAGTACCCTCGGAGATAGAACACAGAGAGCCCGGACAGGTGGAAACGGGCATCGAAGGCCGGGGGGAACATGGTCTCGGAGCCGCATACCGACCGCAGATAAAGCGTTAGGCTATGACGGGTGCGCCCGTAATCGCGCAGGAGTATGGTTGTACTCCGTAAGGTCCCTTCCGTGAGGCGGGGGCGAACCAAGGTGGTACCACGAAGCCAGAAGGCTCTCGTCCTTGAATTTATTCAAGGGCGTTTTTTTGTTGCCTAAAATCTGGGAAAACAAGAAAAGGAGACCAACAAACATGAAAAAGACTGCTTCTCTGCTCCTCGCCGGAGCCTTGACCCTGGGCCTGCTGACCGGCTGTGCCGGCGGCAATACCGAAAAGACCACCATTAAGGTGGGCGCTTCCCCCGCTCCCCACGCCGAGATTTTGGAGAAGGCCAAGGAGATTTTGGCCAAGGAGGACATCGCTCTGGAGATCGTGGAGTTCAACGACTATGTGCTTCCCAACACCTCTCTGGAGGATGGCTCCCTAGATGCCAACTATTTCCAGCACATCACCTATCTCAACGACTTCAATGAGAAGAACGACACCCACCTGGTGAGCGTGGCCGATATCCATTATGAGCCCTTCGCCATCTACCCCGGCAAGGCCGCTTCCCTGGCCGACCTGAAGGATGGGGATCAGATTGCCGTTCCCAACGACGGCACCAACGAGGCCCGTGCCCTCATGCTCCTGGAGGCCAACGGACTCATCACCCTGAAGGCCGATGCCGGCCTTTCCGCTACCAAGGATGACATCGCCGAGAACCCCCACAACTACGACATCGTGGAGCTGGAAGCCAGCCAGCTCACCGCTCGCCGGGAGGATGTGGCCCTGGCTGTCATCAACGGTAACTACGCCCTGGGCGCCGGTTTGACCTCTGATCAGGCCCTGGCCTTTGAGGATGCTGCCCAGTCCGCCGAGCCCTACGTCAACGTCCTGGCCGTCAAGGAAGGCAACGAGGACAACGAGGCGGTCAAGGCTCTGGTGGAGGCCCTTACCAGCCAGGAGGTCAAGGACTTTATGACCGAGAAGTACGGCTCCGCCGTGGTCCCCGCATTCTAAATCATTCGACATAGCAGGCCCGTCCGAATATCGGGCGGGCCTGCTGTATTATTTAAGGAGGCTGTGAATATGAAAATTGCCCATGTCGCCACCGAGCTTATCGGAAACACGCCCCTGCTGGCCCTGGAGCGCTATGCCCCTGAGGGCCGGGTCCTGGCCAAGCTGGAGTGCATGAACCCCCTCTCCTCCGCCAAGGACCGGGCGGGGTACTACATGATAAAAGTGGCCGAGGAACAGGGGCTTTTGAAACCCGGGGCCACCATTGTGGAGCCCACCAGCGGCAACACCGGGGTGGGGCTTTGCTGCGTGGCCGCCGTCCGGGGGTACAAGGTCATTCTCACCATGCCGGACACCATGAGCTTGGAGCGGCGGAATCTCCTGGCTGCCCTGGGGGCCGAGCTGATCCTTACCCCGGGGGCGGAAGGCATGAGCGGGGCGGTGGCCAAGGCGGAGGAATTGGTGAAGACCGTCCCCGGGGCCTGGATGGCCGACCAGTTTGGCAACCCCGCCAACGCCCAGGCCCACTATGAGACCACCGGCCCGGAAATCTGGGCGGATACCGACGGGACCGTGGACGTCTTTGTGGCGGGGGTGGGCACCGGCGGCACCATCACCGGCGTGGGCCGGTACCTCAAGGAAAAGAATCCTAATATCAAGGTAGTGGCGGTGGAACCCGCTGAATCTCCCCTCCTTTCCACCGGGAAGGACGGCCCCCACGGTATCCAGGGAATTGGGGCCAACTTTATTCCGGCGGTCCCGGACCGTTCTGTGGTAGACGAGGTGGTCACGATCCCCAGCGAGGAGGCCAAGCGGGCCGCCAAGGCTCTGGCCCGGCAGGAGGGTGTCCTGGTGGGCATTTCCTCCGGTGCGGCTGCCTGTGCGGCAAAAGAGCTGGCCAAGCGTCCCGAATACGCCGGGAAGATCATCGTGGCGCTCCTCCCCGATACCGGGGAGCGGTATCTATCCATGGGGATCTATCAGGATTGACGGAAAGGGCCGCACGGGCAAGGAAGCGCGTGCGGCCCTAATGTTACCGTTTTGTAGTTGCCCCTTGCCGAAAAATTTGATACACTAAAGACCTTATCTTCGGAAGGAGGCAATTTCCTTGGCAACTCATTTACAAAAAAAACCAAAAAAGCACCGCCGCTCCCTCGTGATGGCGGTTCTGCATGGCTTTTACATTTTTTTGGTCATCATATCCACCATTATTGTGGCTTTGTGGTGCGTGTTCACCTTTTGGCTCAAGCCCCCCCCGGTGGCGCAGCCAACCCCGTTCCCGCCCGCCACATGGGACCCCATGAGCACGCCGGAGCCAGGCGACCCGGTCACAGCTACCCCTGCGCCCACCACGCCGCCTGAGCGGAAAGGGGATTGGTTCCAGACCTTCCTTCTGGTGGGTACCGATGACGGAAACGGCAACGCCGACACCATTATGGTAGCCTCCTTCGATACCAAGAACAACAAGGTGGGAGTGGTCTCCATCCCCCGGGATACCTTAGTGGACGAGCCACGAAAGGTGAAGAAGATTAACGGCGCTTACGGCGCCGGCGGGGTGGAGGAACTGATGCGGGAGGCCTCGGAGCTGGTGGGCTACCAGATCGACCACTACGTCAAGGTGGACATCGCCGCCTTCAAGGCCATCGTCAACGAGCTGGGCGGGGTGAGCTTTTACGTTCCCTGCGATATGTACCACAACGATGGGGCGGGCTTCATCATTGACCTGAAGGAGGGGACCCAGTGGCTGAATGGCGACCAGGCCCTCCAGCTGGTGCGCTACCGGGGCTATGCCAACGCCGACCTGGGACGAATCCAGACCCAGCAGAAGTTTTTGACCCAGATGGCGAAACAGCTGCTGAAGGTCTCCAACCTGGCTAAGATTACGGAATTTGCCGAGATCTTCAATAAGTATGTCAAGACCGATCTCACCCTCTCGGACCTGATCTACTTTGGCACCCAGGCCTTGAAGCTGGACTTTTCCGCCGACCTCACCTTCGCCACCCTTCCCGGGGATGGGCAGGTCCACTACGGCGGCGTGAAATTCTATTATCAGCTTTTCCCACAGGAGACTTTGGACCTGCTCAACCAGCTGGTCAATCCCTATACCACCGATCTGACCATGGAGATGGTGGAAATTTATCAGGTGAAGTAAAGAAAAAGGCTCTGGCTAAAGGTGCCTCCCGATAAGAAAACATCGTGGGGCAAGAGAGAAACGGTATAGCTTCGGCTATGCCGTTTTTCTCATTCTTGCCTTGATG
>JAHHSF010000087.1 GCA_020025375.1 Oscillospiraceae bacterium
TGACTGCGACCGCTTCTGGCCCCCCGAGCTGGACGACCAAGAGAGCGAACTTGCGGTGAACGCCGACGTGATTTTTGCCGCCTCCCCCCTGCTCCGGGAGCGTCTGGCCCCCTGTAGCTCCAACGTGGCCCTCCTCCCCAACGGAGTCAACTATCCCATGTTCTGCCGGGGAGAGGCTGACCTTCCCACCGACCTGGCCCACCTCATGAAGCCCATTTTGGGCTGGGCGGGGGTCATCGACCGGCATCTGGACCTCTCCCCCGTCCAGGCCATTGCAGACCGGCACCCCGAGTGGACAGTCGCCCTGCTGGGCCCTATCGAGGACTGCCCTGCCGTCCGGCGGCTGGCTACCCACTCCAATGTGGTCTTTCTTGGCCCCCGGCCCACCGTAGACCTCCCCGACTACCTGGCCAACTTCCAGGTGCTCTTAAACCTCCGCCGCCGGGAGGAGCTGGAGAGCGACGTGATCCCCGGCCGCATCTATGAGTATCTCTCCACCGGGCGGCCCATTGTCTCCCTCCTTCTGCCCGAGGAGGTGGAGGAGTTCCCCGACGTCATCTACGGTGCCCACAGCCCGGAGGAGTTCGTGGACCTCTGCCGCCGGGCGCTGGAGGAGGACCCCACCTGGGTGGCCCCCCGCCGCCGGGATTACGGAGCCGCCGCCGCGTGGAGCCGCCGGGCGGAGGAGGTCCGCCACATTCTCAGTTCCATCTCCATGTGACAGCTCCACGCTGAAAAAATGGCACAGTTTTGGAAAAACTGTGCCGTTTTTTCATAACTGGCCACCTTTTTTTCCCCTTTGCCTTGTGTAAGCTTACGAATTTGTAAAATCAACTTGCTTTACCGGGAAAAATGCGATAAATTAGAATTGATTTTGATTCGTACTATTCCGACAAGAAAGGATGGTATTCCATGAAGAAAGTCGCCGTTGTCATGGGCTCCGACTCTGACCTGTCCACTATGCAACCCTGCATCGATCGTTTGCACGCTTTTGGCGTGCCTGTCTCCGTGCGCATTATCTCCGCCCACCGCACACCCCAGACCGCCGAAGCCTTTGCATCCAATGCAGAAAATGAGGGCTTCGGCGTTGTTATTGCCGCCGCCGGAAAGGCCGCGCACCTGGCCGGGGTCCTGGCCGCCTACACCACTCTGCCGGTGATTGGCGTGCCCATCAAGACCTCCATGATGGGGGGACTGGACAGCCTTCTCTCCATGGTCCAGATGCCCAAGGGCATCCCCGTGGCCTGCGTGGCCGTAGACGGGGCCGATAACGCCGCCATCCTGGCCGTTCAGATGCTTGCCCTGGCCGACAAGGAGCTGGCCGACAAGCTCACCCAATTCAAGAAAGACATGGCCGCCGAGGTGGCCGCCAAGGATGCCAAGCTCCAAGCCGCCGTTGTTGGCTGAGGCCAACCCCAATCTTGAGATCAAAATAACGCGCCACAGGCGCATGGAGGTTTATTTTATGGAAGAGAAGCTCATCTACACCGGCAAGACCAAGAACGTGTTCGCTCTGGAAAACGGCAACTGCCTGCTCAAGTTCAAGGACGACTGCACCGGCAAGGACGGCGTGTTCGATCCCGGTGAGAACGCCGTTGGCCTTACCATCGACGGCGTGGGCGATGTGAACCTGCGCATGTCCATCTATTTCTTCGAGAAGATTAACGCCGCCGGCATCAAGACTCACTATGTCTCTGCCAACCTGGCCGACACCACCATGGAGGTCCTGCCCGCCAAGGTCTTTGGTCATGGTCTGGAGGTCATCTGCCGCCAAAAGGCCGTGGGTAGCTTTATCCGCCGCTACGGCGAATATATCGAGGAGGGCGCCGACCTGCCCGCCTATGTGGAGACCACCTTTAAGAACGATGAGAAGGGCGATCCCCTGGTCACCAAGGACGCCCTGGTGGCTTTGGGCATCATGACCGACAAGCAGTATGAGGACATCAAGGACATGACCCAGAAAATCACCCAGATCGTGGCCGATGATCTGAAAGAGAAGGGCCTGGTCCTCTACGACATCAAGTTTGAGTTTGGCTACGCCCCCGATGGGAGCGTCATGCTCATCGACGAGGTGGCCTCCGGCAACATGCGTGTCTACAAGAATGGCCAGTATATCGATCCCATGACCCTGTCCAAGCTCTTTTTCGCTTAAGTGCGGACCATCACATACGAGTAGGAGAATCTGACACATGGGCGGATTTTTTGGCGCCACTTCCAACCGGGACTGCGTGCTGGATATCTTCTTCGGCGTGGACTACCACTCCCACCTGGGTACCAAGCGGGGGGGCATGGCCATTTTTGACGCCGAGGACGGCTTCCAGCGCCAGATCCACAACATTGAGAACACCCCCTTTCGGACCAAGTTTGAGTCCGATCTGAACGACTTCCACGGCCACGCGGGCATCGGTTGCATCAGCGATGCCGACCCCCAGCCCCTGCTGGTCCGGTCCCACCTGGGTCTTTACGCCATCACCACCGTGGGCATCATCAACAACTCCGATGAACTCATCGAGAAGTACTTTTCCGACCACGGCCACCAGTTCATGGCCATGAGTTCGGGCAAGGTCAATTCCACCGAGCTCACCGCAGCCCTCATCAACCAGAAGGACGACCTGGTCTCGGGTATCCTTCACGCCCAGGAAGAGATTCGCGGCTCCATGACCCTCCTCATCCTCACCCAGAAGGGGGAGATCATCGCCGCCAGGGACAAGCTGGGCCGTCTTCCCGTCCTGGTTGGCAAGGATGAGAACGGCCACTGTGTCTCCTTCGAATCCTTTGCCTACCAAAAGCTTGGCTATGAGGACGCTTATGAGCTGGGCCCCCGGGAAATCGTTCGCATTACCCCCACGGGGTATGAGACCCTCTCCCCCGCTGGGGAGCAGATGAAGATCTGCGCCTTTCTGTGGACCTACTACGGCTACCCGAACTCCAAGTACGAAGGGGTCAACGTGGAGGTCATGCGCTACCGCAACGGCGAGATCATGGCCCGGGATGAGATCATGCGGGGCCACCTGCCCAAGGTGGACTACGTGGCCGGTGTCCCCGACTCCGGCATCCCCCACGCCATCGGCTTTGCCAACCGAAGCGGAAAACCCCAGGCTCGGCCTTTTGTAAAATACACTCCCACTTGGCCCCGCTCCTTTATGCCTGCCAATCAGGAGGTCCGCAGCCAGGTGGCAAAGATGAAGCAGATTCCCGTCCCTGAGCTCATCCAGGGCAAAAAGCTTCTCTTCGTGGACGACTCCATCGTCCGGGGCACTCAGCTCCAGGAGACGGTGGAATTTCTCTACGAATCCGGGGCCGAGGAGGTCCATATGCGCTCGGCCTGCCCACCCATCATGTATAGCTGTAAGTACCTGAACTTCTCCCGGGGCAATTCCGATATGGATCTGCTGGCCCGGAGGACCGTCCAGGAGATTGAGGGGGACGAGGGCCATAAGCATTTGGAGGAATACGCCGATGTGAATACCGAGCGGGGTCAGTGTCTGCTCCACTCCATCTGCGAGAAGCTGGGCTTCGACTCTCTGGGCTACCAGTCTCTGGACGGCCTGCTGGAGGCCATTGGCCTTGACAAAGATAAAATCTGTACCTACTGCTGGACAGGAAAGGAATAAGCCCAAGGAGGACATTGTCCCCCCTGACCGGCACGGTCATGGGCATCGGTGTGATCCGCAGGAGCATGTCCTGCTCCACACAACTTTTAATTGATTTCCGCCCTTGGCGGAAATGTTGCGAGGCTCGCTTATCATTAACAATTGGAGGTTCGTGAAATGAAAAATTCCCACTCCGAATCCTACGCCGCCGCAGGCGTGGACGTGACCGCCGGCTATGAATCGGTCAACCGCATCAAGCCCCTGGTGGAATCCACCTATATCGACGGCGTCATGGGTACTCTGGGTGGCTTCGGCGGCCTGTTCGCCCCCAAGGTGGAGGGCATGAAGAAGCCCGTGCTGGTCTCCGGCACCGATGGCGTTGGCACCAAGCTGAAGATCGCTTTTATCATGGACAAGCACGACACCGTGGGCATCGACTGCGTGGCCATGTGCGTCAATGACATCATCTGCTCCGGTGCCCTGCCCATGTTTTTCCTGGACTACGTTGCCGTGGGCAAAAACAAGCCCGCGCGCATCGAACAGATTGTGGCCGGCGTGACCGAGGGGTGCCGGCAGGCTCGCTGCGCCCTCATTGGCGGCGAGACCGCCGAGATGCCCGGTATGTACGGCGAGGACGAGTACGATCTGGCCGGTTTCTCCGTGGGCCTGGTGGATCAGGAGAAGATGATTGACAGCTCTACCATGCAGGAGGGCGATTTGCTCATCGGCCTACAGTCCAATGGCCTGCACTCTAACGGCTTCTCCCTGGTCCGCAAGGTACTTGGCGAGGACCCTGAGGTCCTCCGCACCCACGTGCCCGAGTTGGGCTGCACCCTGGGCGAGGAACTCCTTAAGCCCACCCATATTTATGTCCGGGCCATCAAGTGCCTGCGGGAGCGGGGTGTCACCGTAAAAGCCGTGAGCCATATCACCGGCGGCGGCCTCTATGAGAACGTGCCCCGCATGATGAAGGAGGGCCTCACCGCCGTCATCGACACCACCTCCTTCCCTATCCCCCCCATCTTCGAGCTCATCGCCAAGAAGGGCCGCATCCCCGCCCGGGATATGTTCAACACCTTCAACATGGGCATCGGCCTGGTCATCGCCATCCCCAAGGAGGAGATTGGCCACGCCAAGGACGTCCTGGCTCTTGCCGGGGAGAAGGCCTACATCATCGGCTCCGTGGTCAAGGGCGACGAGGGCGTGATCCTGAAATGAAGAAGATTGCCGTTCTGGTCTCCGGGGGCGGCACCAACCTCCAGGCCCTCATCGAAGCTCAGGCACGCGGCGAAATTTTGGGCGGTTCCATCGCCGCCGTGATTTCCTCCAAGCCAGGGGTCAAAGCCCTGGAGCGGGTCGCAGCTGCCGGCATCCCAGGCTACGTGGTTGCCCGGAAGGACTTTCCCGACAACCGTACCATGACCGTGGCCCTGGTGGAGAAGCTCCGGGCGCTGGAAATCGATCTGGTGGTGCTGGCCGGGTTCATGCACATCCTAACCGGGGAGATGATTGCCGCCTATCCCAACGCCATCCTCAACGTCCACCCCGCCCTTATCCCCTCTTTCTGCGGGGAGGGGTACTACGGCCTCCACGTCCACGAGGCTGCTCTCGCCTACGGGGTGAAAGTTACCGGAGCCACCGTCCACTTCGTCAATGAGGAGGCCGATGGCGGCCCCATCGTTCTCCAAAAGGCGGTGGATATTCTGGAGGGGGACACCCC
>JAHHSF010000088.1 GCA_020025375.1 Oscillospiraceae bacterium
GGAGGATATGCCGTAGAGAGGAGGGACAGAACGGCCCGACCAAAAGTTACGCCCATCCGTTCCCGGAACGGATGGGCGTAAGCGGTCATTTTTGGGCCGAGTGGGTCTCAGATTTCCGCCAGGCTTTGCGCCAGAGGCCGGATTGGATGTAAAAGGTATAGATAAAGATAGACACGGCGGGGGCCACCACCCAGGCCAGGGCCACGCCAATAAGCTGGAGGTCCAGAGTATAGGCGAAGAGGAAGGCCAGGGGGAGGCGGATGACATACTGGACCAGCAGGGTCTGGAGCACCGGGAACAGGGTGTTGCCCGAGCCACGGACGAAGCCAACGGGGGCCTGGACGGCGGCCATCAAGGGATAGAGGGGGGTCACCCACCGCAGATAGGTGGTGGCCAGGGCCAGGACCTCGGGGTCCTTGTTGAAGATGCCGGCCAGCTGGGGGGCAAAGAGGAGAACGATGGCGGCAATGGCGGTGCCCATGGCGATGGCCAGGAGGTTGCCCTGCTTCCGGCCCTCCACAGCCCGTTTTTCGTTGCCTACCCCGAAGTTTTGGGAGGAGAAGGCAGAGACCGCATCCCCTACCGCTGTGGCGGGAAGGGCGGCAAAGGCGTCGATGCGCAGGCCGATGCCATAGGCCGCCGTGGCGGCCAGGCCGAAGGAGTTGGCAATGCCCGCCAGGGTGAGTTGGGCGGCGGTGAGGAGGAGTTGCTGGAAGGAGGTGGGCAGGCCCAGGGAGAGGAGCTCCTTGGCATCCCCCTTGTGAAGGAGGAGGGAGGAGAGGCGGAAGTCCACCAGATGGCCGTTTTTGCGGAAGTAGGCCACCCCAAGGAGGAAGGAGACCGACTGGGCCGCCACCGTAGCCAGGGCCAGGCCTGCCGCCTCCAGATTCGTAAAGGAGAGGAAAAACCAGTCCAGAGCAATGTTCACCAGGGCGGAAATCATCACGAAATACATACTGCTCCGGGAATCCCCAAAGCCCCGCTGGAAAGCGTTGATCAGGCTATAACCCATCGTAAAAAAAGAGCCTGCAAATACGATCCGTAAATAGCTGGTGGCTCCCGCCATGGCCTCCACCGGGGTTTGGACCAGCTGAAGGATGAGAGGGGTGCACAAAATGCCAAAGAGCGTAAGGGCGATGGCCCCGATGGCGTAAAGGGTGATAGCGGTGTTGGCGCCCCGGCGGGTGTACTCGTCGTCCCCCATACCGACCCGACGGCCGACGAGGATGCTTACCCCGATGCTCATGCCGTTCACTGTCCGAAGAAGGACGTTCATCACCGGACCGCAGACCGAAACGGCGGCCTGGCCAGCCAGACCCAGATACTGGCCGGCAAAGAAGAGGTCCACCGCGTTGTACATGGCCTGAAAGATCATGGCCTGAATTAAAGGAAGGGCGAAGAAAAGGATGTGCTTTCTGGGATCGCCCTGGGTTAGGTCGTGCTGTAAGACTGCCAAGAAAAGTCCCTCCTGTTTTGAAGATTAAATGGTATACCATATCATACCATGCCGGAATTTCCGGGGCAAGAGCAAAATAAGGCAAATTTTATGTGGGAAAAAGGACCTGCCGCCTGCAAAGCGCAGACAGCAAGTCCTTTCAGTGGCTGGAACAGGTTTTACTTTACACAAACACGCTCTGGACCAGGAACATATAAAGGATGGTGCCGCCGAAGATGGAGAGCAGGGTGTTGTGCTTCCACAGGTGGAGGCCCACCGTGACCCCGCCGGCGATGACGGCAGGTGCCCAGCCGGAGAGAGTGGCGAAGGACAGGTCCCGCAGGCAGTAGACGATGAGCATGGCGATGACGGCGGGGGGCAGGACCCGACCCAGGTAGAGCACCACCTTGGGGGGCGCGTCCCCGTGGTCGAAAAGAAGGAAGGGCAAAGCCCGGGTGAGGAAGGTCACGACCGCCATGACGGCGATGGATGCGATAGCCTGGCCGGTGGTCAGCATTGGGACGCCTCCTTCTCTCCTTCTTTCTTCTCGTCCAGAATGGGCCGCATGGCAAGCAGGACCAGCACGATGACCCCCAGGGCGGGGAGCAACATCTTATCCGGGCCTGCGATCCAAAGGCAGACCAGGGTGGCCCCGGCACCGAAAATGGCGGGTTGGTGCTTGGGATAGGACTTCCACTGGTCCACGGCGATGACCAGGAAGAGGGCGGTCATGGCGAACTCGATGCCCTGGGTGTTGATGCCAAGCAGAGCCCCCGCCACGCTGCCCAGCACGCCGCCGACAATCCAGTACAGGTGGTCCAGCAGGGCTACCGAGAAATAAAAGTTCTTGGCATTGACCCCCTCGGGGACCTGGGCCGAGGCCAGAAGAGCGTAGGTCTCGTCAGTGAGGGAGAAGATCATGTAGAGCTTCCGCCAGCCCATCCCCCGGAACTTTTCCAGCATGGACAGGCCGTAGACCAGGTGCCGGAAGTTGATAAGGAAGGTGAGCAGGGCCACCTGGCTCAAAACGGCGGCGGAAGCCAGCAGGGTCACCCCCAGATACTGGCCTGACCCGGCGTAGATGGTCAGAGACATAAAAAAGGCCCAAACGAAGTTGTAGCCGATGGCCTCCAGCATAAAGCCGAAGGCCATGCCGATAGCCAGATAGCCCATCAGCACGGGAAGGGTCACTGGAAAGGCGGCGGCCAGCGCTTTGCGGTCCAAGAACAACACCTCTTATAGATAGGGTAGCGCGAAATTACACAAAATTATACTCGCTTTTCCCCTGAAATGCAACAGGCTTGTCAAGGGACGATTCAAGTAGTACAATGAGGGCACAAACAAAAAGAGAGGGGGGCATATCCTTGAAACGACTGCTTTTCATATATAACAGCCACGCTGGCAAGGGTCGGGCCCGCACCCATCTCAGCGGGATTCTGGAGGCCCTGGCCCGAGAGGGGTGGCTGGTTTCGGTCTGGCCCACCACCGGACAAGGGGATGCTACCCAGGTGGCCGCCGAGCTGGGGGCTTATTACGACCGGGTGGTTTGTTGCGGCGGGGACGGTACTCTGAACGAGGTGGTTTCCGGCCTGATCCAACTCCGCCATCCTCCCGTGTTGGGCTATATTCCCGCTGGGACTACGAACGACTTTTCCCGGAACCTGGCCCTTCCACGGGGCATGGAGGCCGCCGCCGCCACGGCGGCCTCCGGGTTTCCAAAGGCCTGCGACATCGGCTCCTTCAACGGCCGTACCTTTGTCTACGTGGCCGCCTTCGGGGCCTTTACCGACGTGTCCTACGACACGCCCCAGAGCTTGAAGAACGCTTTTGGCCATTTGGCCTACCTCATGGAGGGGGCGGCCCGGCTGGGGTCCCTAAAGCCCTACACCCTCCGGGTGGAGCACGACGGCGGCGTGGTGGAGGGTGACTTCTTTTACGGCATGGTGAGCAACACCGTTTCGGTCGGGGGCTTTCAGGGCTTGCCCAAGGACCAGGTGAAGCTGGACGACGGCCTCTTCGAGGTCATTCTGGTGAAGAAGCCAACCACGCCCCAGGAGATTCAAGGAATTGCCCGGGGCCTGGCCCTTCAGAATCTGGATGCAAGCCGGGGCGCGGTGCTGGGCTTCCACACCGCCAAGCTCACCGTGTCCAGCGCTGTCCCCCTGCCCTGGACCCTGGATGGGGAGTACGGCGGCGACCCCACGGAGGCCGAGATCGAAAACCGCTGTCAGGCCCTGGAGATTGTCCACGGAAAGCCATGAGCGGGGAAAGTTTTCCACAAAAAGGCGGCTTCCTGTGGAAAGCTTTGGTGGAACATCGGGATATAATAGAAAAAGAGAAACGGAAAGGAGGAGTTTGGTGGACAAGCATGAGCTTTCCTGGCATGACCGTGGACGGCTTTGGCTCAGGATGGGGATTCGGCTGATTCTCACCGTGGCGGCGCTGGTCTTTTTGAAGGTGGCGGGGCGGTCCCTGCTGAGCCTTTTTTTCCCCTTCGTGCTGGCGGTGGTCATGGCCTGGCTGTTGAACCCCGCCGTCCGCTTTTTGCAGAAGAAGGTAGGCGGCTCCCGGAGCCTGCTCTCCCTCCTGCTCATTCTCCTTCTCTTCGCCCTGGCGGGCGGGGTACTCTTCGTGGCGGGCTATCATATCCTCATAGAGAGCCGCAATCTGATCAACAACTGGCAGTCCATCTGGAACAGCTTCCTTTTGGGGCTGGAGCAGGTGGGGGGCTTGGCCGAACAGCTTTTCGCCTACCTGCCCCCCGAGGTGGGAACCTGGGCCGAAATGCTCGTCACCAATCTGGTGGTCTGGCTCCAGGAGGCCATCCCCGCCCTCCTCTCCGCCTTTGCCGGCGGGGCCGGGGCGGCGGCCATGAAGCTCCCCTCCTTCGGGGTTGCCACCGTGGTCTTCGTCATGGGCAGTTACTTTATCACGGCAGACTACCCTCATCTGCGCTATCTGGTTATCGAGCGGATGTCTGCGGACACTCTGGGCCTGGTGCGCTTCATCAAGCACACCGCCACCGCCGCCCTGGGCGGCTACGTGAAAGCCCAGCTCATTCTGTCGGTGGGGGTTTTCTTCATCCTGCTGGCGGGCTTCTCCCTCATGGGCCAGAGCTACGCGATCCTCCTGGCCCTCCTCCTGGCGGTGATGGACTTTATTCCCATCATCGGGGCGGGGACCGTCATGGTGCCCTGGGCGGTGGTGAGCCTCTTTACCCGGGACCTGCGGACCGCTGTGGAACTCATGGTCATCTGGGGTGTCATTGTCCTCTTCCGCCGGGTGGCCGAGCCAAAGGTAGTGGGCAACCAGACCGGCCTCTCCCCCGTCCTTTCCCTGGTGAGCATCTATGTGGGCATGAAGGTGGCCGGGGTGTGGGGAATGATCTTCGGCCCCGTAGTCCTGCTGGTGGCCATCAATATTTGTAAAGCCGGGGTCTTTGACGGCCTGGTGGCCGATATGCGCCTGGCGGTGGCCGACACCCGGGCACTGCTGAGAAATCGGTAAAAAAAGCCGCTGTCACGCCTTGCATCCTCCGCAAGGACCAGCGGCTTACCCCTCAAAAATACAACTCCGGGCTGCGCCTGCCGCCTGTTTTTCGGGCTGCGGGCCTCACGGTTGGCCTGCTCCCAAATGCTTGGACGCTTAATTTAAAAATCATGCAAAGAATCTTCATTCTTTGGACATAAATTTTTGCTATTCTTGGAGCATCGAAAGCAAAGGAGCCATTTTTATGTACTTCAATGATTATAACAACTCCCCCCAGGAGCCCTGGGAGAACAACCCCATGATTCCCCATGAAG
>JAHHSF010000089.1 GCA_020025375.1 Oscillospiraceae bacterium
CGCTTGCCCAGCAGGTTCTGACGGAAGCGGCCCTGCTTACCCTTCAGCATATCGGACAGAGACTTCAGGGCACGGTTGTTGGCACCGGTGACGGCACGCCCCCTTCTCCCGTTGTCGATGAGGGCATCAACGGCCTCCTGAAGCATCCGCTTCTCGTTGCGGACGATGATGTCGGGGGCGTTGAGCTGGATGAGTCTTTTCAGACGGTTGTTGCGGTTGATGACCCGACGGTACAAATCGTTCAGGTCTGAGGTGGCAAAGCGGCCGCCGTCCAGCTGGACCATAGGCCGGATTTCCGGGGGAATGACGGGCAGGACATCAATAATCATCCACTCGGGCTTGTTGCCGGAGAGACGGAAGGCGTCCACCACCTCCAGGCGCTTGACGATGCGGGCCTTTTTCTGGCCGGAGGCCTCCCGAAGCTCGGCGCGGAGCTGGGTAGACATGGCCTCCAGATCCAGGTCCTGGAGGAGCTTCTTCACAGCCTCGGCACCCATGCCGGCCTGGAAGTCATCCTCGTACTTCTCCCGCATATCCCGGTACTCCTTCTCGGAGAGAATCTGGTTCTTGGCCAGAGGGGTAAAGCCGGGGTCGGTGACGATATAGGCGGCGAAATAGAGGACCTTTTCCAGGATACGGGGGGAGATGTCCAGAATCAGGCCGATGCGGGAGGGGATGCCCTTAAAATACCAGATGTGGGAAACGGGGGCGGCCAGCTCGATGTGGCCCATCCGCTCACGGCGGACCTTGGCCCGGGTAACCTCCACGCCGCAACGGTCACAGACCTTACCCTTATAACGAATCTTCTTATACTTGCCGCAGTGGCACTCCCAGTCCTTGGTGGGGCCAAAAATCTTTTCACAGAACAGACCGTCCCGCTCGGGCTTCAGGGTGCGGTAGTTGATGGTCTCGGGCTTCTTGACCTCGCCGTAGGACCACTCGCGAATCTGCTCCGGGGAGGCGATGCCGATACGGATGGCGTCAAACTCAGCGTAACTCATATTCTAATCGTCCTCCCTTCCTTATTCCATGTCCTCGTCGCCCAGGTCGTCGTAGGAGTCTTCCTCTACGGCGGTGCCCTCGGCCACCAGGTCGTCGTCGTCGCTCTCAGCCTTCAGGGTGAAGCCGGCTGCGGCAAACTCACTCTCTCCTCCGGCGTTGAAGCCGTAAAAGTCGTCGTCGTCCCGGAAGCGGCCGGGCTGATAGGTGTCCTCTTCCTCGTCCTTGAGCTCGATGATGTCGCCGTTGCTGTCCAGGACCTGGATATCCAGGCAGAGGGCCTGGAGCTCCTTGACCAGGACCTTGAAGGATTCAGGCACGCCGGGCTTGGGCACGTTGTGGCCCTTTACGATGGCCTCGTAGGTCTTCACACGGCCGGTCACGTCGTCGGACTTAACGGTGAGGATTTCCTGGAGGGTGTAGGCGGCGCCGTAGGCCTCCAGAGCCCAGACCTCCATCTCGCCGAAGCGCTGACCGCCGAACTGGGCCTTGCCACCCAAAGGCTGTTGGGTAACCAGGGAGTAGGGGCCGGTGGAACGGGCGTGGATCTTATCATCCACCAGGTGGTGGAGCTTGAGGAAGTAAACGTAACCCACAGTGACGGGGTTATCAAACATTTCGCCGGTGCGTCCGTCGTAGAGGATGCTCTTTCCGTCCTCCCGCAGGCCGGCCATCTTCAGGGTCTCGGCGATGTTCTTCTCATCGGCGCCATTGAAGACGGGGGTTGCCACCTTCCAGCCAAGGGCCTTGGCGGCGTAGCCCAGATGGACCTCCAGCACCTGGCCGATGTTCATACGGGAAGGCACGCCAAGGGGGTTCAGGACGATGTCCAGCGGGGTGCCGTCGGGCAGGAAGGGCATATCCTCCTGGGGCAGGATGCGGGAGACAACGCCCTTGTTACCGTGACGGCCGGCCATCTTATCGCCCACGGAGATTTTCCGCTTCTGGGCGATATAGATACGGACCACCATGTTCACGCCGGGGTTCAGCTCATCGCCGGCCTCCCGGGTAAAGACCTTCACGTCCACGATGGTGCCGCTCTCGCCGTGGGGTGCCTTCAGAGAGGTGTCGCGGACCTCGCGGGCCTTCTCACCAAAGATGGCCCGGAGCAGACGCTCCTCGGCGGTAAGGTCGGTCTCACCCTTGGGGGTGACCTTGCCCACCAGAATATCGCCGGCACGGACCTCTGCGCCCACGCGGATGATGCCCCGCTCGTCCAAGTCCTTCAGGGCTTCCTCGCCCACGTTGGGGATGTCGCGGGTAATCTCCTCGGGACCCAGCTTGGTGTCCCGGGCCTCGGCCTCATATTCCTCGATGTGGATGGAGGTGAACACATCCTCCTTCACCATGCGCTCGTTGAGGAGGATGGCGTCCTCGTAGTTGTAGCCTTCCCAGGTGACGAAGCCCATGAGGATGTTCTTGCCCAAGGCGATCTCGCCCTCGCTGGTGGCAGGGCCGTCGGCCAGGGTATCGCCCTTCTCCACATGGTCGCCGGCCACCACGATGGGCCGCTGGTTGATACAGGTGGAGTGGTTGGAACGCATAAACTTGGTCAGCTTATAATCCACCACCTCGCCGCTGTCGTAGCGAACGGTGATATAGTCGGCGGAAGAGCGGGTAACTGTGCCGGACCCCTCGGCCAGGATGGTGACCTCGGAGTCGGTGCAGTTCTTGTACTCCTGGCCGGTGGCCACGATGGGAGCTTCGGTCCGGAGCAGGGGCACGGCCTGCCGCTGCATGTTGGCACCCATCAGGGCGCGGTTGGCGTCGTCGTTCTCCAGGAAGGGAATCATGGCGGTAGCGATGGAGAACATCATCTGGGGGGACACGTCGATATAATCCACCTGGTTGCGGTCCACAGCGATGATCTCGTTGCGGTGGCGACAGGTGATACGGTCGTTGATAAGGTAGTTGTTCTCGTCCAAAGGCTCGGTGGCCTGGGCAACGATGAACTCATCCTCCACATCGGCAGTCATATACTCCACGATGTCGGTGAGGCGGCCGGTCTCCTTGTCCACCTTGCGGTAGGGGGCCTCAATGAAGCCAAAACGGTTGATGCGGGCGTAGGAGGCCAAGTAGGAGATCAGGCCAATGTTGGGACCTTCGGGGGTCTCAATGGGGCACAGGCGGCCGTAATGGCTGTAATGAACGTCTCGCACATCAAAGGAGGCGCGGTCACGGGACAGACCGCCGGGGCCCAGGGCGGACATACGGCGCTTATGGGTCAGCTCGGCCAGAGGGTTGGTCTGATCCATAAACTGAGACAGGGGGGAAGAGCCGAAGAACTCCTTGATGGCGGCGGTGACGGGCCGGATGTTGATGAGGGACTGGGGGGTGACGATATCCAGGTCCTGGATGGTCATACGCTCCCGGATGACCCGCTCCATACGGCTGAAGCCAATGCGGAACTGGTTCTGGAGCAACTCGCCCACGCAACGCAGGCGGCGGTTACCCAGGTGGTCAATGTCGTCGGCCACGCCGATGTCATCGGCCAGGCAGTTAAGGTAGTTAATGGTGGCCATCATGTCGTCCACGATGATGTGCTTGGGAATCAGATCGTCGATGCGGTCGCAGACAGCCTCCTTCAGCTCCTCGCCGGTAAACTGGCCCAGCAGTTCCTGAAGCACGGTGAAGCGGACCTTTTCGGTGACGCCGCACTCAGCGGGGTCAAAGTCCACGAAGTTCTTCATGTCCACCATGTGGTTGGAGAAAACCTTCACCACCCGGTCATTGACCTTGACGAAGACCTCGCCCACACCCTTGTCCTCCAGCTGGCGGGCCCGCTCCCGGGTAAGGACCTCGCCGGCCTCCGCGATGATCTCGCCTGTGATGGGGTCGGCCACGGGGTAGGCCAGCTCCTTGTTGGTCAGGCGGGGGGCCAGAGCCAGCTTCTTGTTGAACTTATAGCGGCCCACGGCGGACATGTCGTACCGCCGGGGGTCGAAGAAGAGGGAGTGGATGAGGCTCTCGGCGGAATCAACCGTGGGGGGCTCACCGGGACGGAGCTTCCGGTAAACCTCCAGCATGGCCTCCTCGTAGGACTTGCAGGTGTCCTTCTCCAGGGTGGCCACGATACGGGGGTCCTCTCCGAACAGCTCCAGGATCTCTGCGTCGGTCCGGGGGCCTACGGCGCGGATGAAGCTGGTGATGGGGAGCTTGCGGTTCTTGTCGATGCGGACATAGAAGATATCGGACAGGTCGGTCTCATACTCCAGCCAGGCACCCCGGTAGGGGATGACAGTGGTGGCGTAGGTCACACCGCCGGCCTTGTCCTCATTCCTGGCGTAGTATACGCCGGGGGAACGGACGATCTGGGAGACAATGACACGCTCGGCGCCATTGATGACAAAGGTACCGGATTTGGTCATCAGGGGGAAATCTCCCATGAAGATTTCCTGCTCCTTGATCTCCTCGGTTTCCTTGTTGCGCAGACGCACCCGCACCTTGATGGGGGCGGCATAGGTGCAGTCCCGGGCCTTGCACTCTTCCACGTTGTACTTGGGAGCTTCGTCCATCGTGTAATCGATGAAGGAGAGCTCCAGATTCCCGGCGTAGTCGGTGATGGCGGCTACGTCCTTGAACACTTCCCGCAGGCCGGTGTCCAGGAACCACTTGTAGGAGTTCTTCTGGATCTCCAACAGGTTGGGCATATCCAGGATCTCCTCATGGCGAGCAAAGCTCTTTCGCAGGGTCTTGCCATAATAGACGTCCTTGACCATTGTCTCACACTCCGTTACTTAGATTCGTCGTTTCCCCTGATCCTTCCGGCTGTCCCGACTTTGAACACCCGGTAGCGTTGTTATTTTAGGCTCCATCCCCTCTTGCCAAGGGGGCGGGGCCGTGTTATACTGCATTCACGATGGGGGAATATCCACCGGAAGCACCGTTTAGGTATAGAAGCGATTTAGTATACCATGTTCCCCCTGTTTTGTCAATGTCATAATGCCTGATTCGCCCGGTCTTATCCGGGCTTTTTTTGTTGTTTTGGAGGAGATCGCCGTGAACAGACCGTCTTATTCCGAATATGTCTGGGCTGCCGGAGGCCTGTTCCTCCTGGTCCTGCTCTTCCTCCCTGCGGCCTCCCTCTCCCTGGGGGCGGAGTTGCTG
>JAHHSF010000009.1 GCA_020025375.1 Oscillospiraceae bacterium
ATTACCCTGCCAGGGGGGCTTTTTTGTACTGTCCGCACAAAATGGGGCAGTTCAAGACACCGGGCGGGGGTCTCTGATTGAAGGGGTCTGGAGCCTCAGAGCGCCCTGGGCAATTCGGAGAAACTCCGGGCGATGCAATAGCGGAACATGGTGTTCCTATTTTGGCGGGCAAAGTCAATTCTTGCACAAATGCTTTTTCGGCTGTCCCGCCCTTTAAATATTATACTAAATATTATACAAAGCTTGCCCAATAAATCACCAGGGGACAAAGCTGCGTTTATTTGTGATTTTCGAAGGCCGAGCCAATCAGAGTGAAATCCTGCCCAAAATCGGAGTGGGCTTTTTGTGCGTTCCGCCAAAGTAAGTCGGAGGAGGGGACTTTTGTGCGCGGGAGGCTCCTTTTTCCGTTATAATGATAGGGTCAAAACGGAAAGGAGCCCCTTATGTTTTCTTCCATCTTCAATCCTGAAAATGACTTCTGGCAGTTCGTCAATCAGGTGGCCAATGTGGCGGGCCTGTCCATCTGCTGGGTGTTCCTCTGCCTCCCCATCGTCACCATCGGGGCCTCCACCACCGCCCTGTACGACGCCATCTACCATGGGGTCCGCAGAAATGAGCGGGGGGTCTACCTCCGCTTCTGGAACACCTTCCGGGCCAACCTGAAAGTGGGGGCCATCTGGACGGTGCTGGGGCTTGGGGTGGCCCTGGTGTGCGCCTATCTGATGGCGTTTTCCTTTTGGGTCGCCAGGGCGGGCAACGCCCCTGCCGGTGGCATCGCCCTCAGCGCCCTGGCCGTCCTCTCCGGCTTTTTTCTGGCCACCTGGCTCTTCGGAGCCATTACCCTGTCCCGGTTCGAGTTTGGATTCAAAGGCCTGCTCAAGACTTCGGTACAGCTGGTCTTTTCCCACCTGCCCTCGGCGGCGGCCACTGTTTTTCTCACCGTGGCAGCGGCCGACCTCTGCCTCCGAGCCTGGGGGAGCGTTCTGCTCCTTCCTGGGCTGGCAATGCTCATCGTGTCCCTGATGATGGAACGAATCTTCAGGCCCTTTTTACCGGAAAAAGACGTGGAATAAAGCAAGCGCCCGGCATCTAACAATGCCGGGCGCTTGCTTTTTCGTTTACAGCAGGGCGGGGATCCGCTCCGCCAGGGTGGCCTTGCCCTCTTTTATCAGGTGCCGGTGTCGGCCAGGGAGGCGGCGGCCACGGACTGGCCCACCCGGCGGAACTTCTCGTCGGGGAGGGTCAGGTGGATCTTCTCGTTCTCGGCGGGATACTCCTCTGCCAGGACCTTTTTACAGGTGTCCAGGAGGAGGTCGCCGCCCTTGCCGGACATGACCCGGCCCAGGAGCAGAACGTACTTATAGCCGTACAGGTCATGATAAAGGACCAGCGTGTGGGCCAGATACACGCCGATGGACTCGTAGATCTTGGCGGCCCGCTCGTCGCCCTCTTCCATCAGCTTCTGGACCACCTTCAGCTTTTCGGCGGGAGAGAGGGCGGGGTCCAGCTCAACGCCGGCGGCGGGGGCCAGCTTGATGACGGAATCCTGGGAGAAGTACTTCACGCCACAGCCGATGTCGCCGCTCCACTCGTCCTCCATGGCGTCGGGGGAGGCGTCCACGGGCACGAAGGCCAGCTCGTTGAGCCAGCCGGTGATGTTGCCCTCGGCATCCACGTAGCCCACGGCCTCACTGGTGCCCATGGCGATGCCCAGCACATTGTCGTCGTTCAGGCTCATGGCCCCGGCCAGGGCGGACACATCGCCGTCGTTGACCACGGCGTAGGGGATGTCCCCGAAGGTGTCCTTCACGGCCCGGATGTAGATGTCCTTCACCTTCTTGTCAAAGAGGTCCTTGGGGACCTGAAGGAAGAGGGAGGCGCTCATGGTGCGGTTGTCAATATACACACCGGCGGAGGAAATACCTACCGCATCCACCCGGGGCATATGCTCGGCGGCGGACTTGAAGGCGGCCACGATGCCGTCATAGTGGTAGTCGGGGTCGGCGGTGATCTTGGGGAACCAGACCACCTCTTCGCTGTACACGCTCTCGCCGTCGATGACAGCGGAGACCTTCCGGTCGGAACCGCCCGCGTCGAAGCCGATGCGGCAACCGTCCAGATGGCGGCCGATGGCCTTGGAATTGCTCTTCTCTTCGGGGACCTTGTCCACATGCAGGACCTCGAAGGGATGCTCAAAGACGTTGGCCATATAGTCGAAGTCGAAGGCGCGGGAACCCTTTGCGGAGTAATGCTCCTTCATGGCATCATAGACCGCCCTGTTGCCAGCCAGATAGACCCGGAAGCCGCCCTTCATCCACAGAAGGGTCTTGATGATACGGTCGATGTAGTACACGTCGGCGGCACGCATCTCCTCGGTGCCGTGGACGAAGGTCTTGTAGACAGCCACCTGGCCGCCGGAGCGCTCCACGGCCACGTCGAAGGGCTCCTTGGCGGTCTTCAGGAAGTTCCGGTAGAAAACGCCCAGGGGCATATAGCCAGGGTCCAGAGGGGGAGTGTTTTTGATGTTGATGTCGATACCGAGATGTTTCATCACAAATGCCTCCTTACAATTTTACAATTCATATGGGGCGGTTGCTTTCACCTTATAGGCTAACAGTTTTTTTCATTCTGTCAATAGCTTGCAAAAATTTTTCTTTTTTTCTTGACCTTTTCTACAAAAGCAAATATGATGTTGTGAGACAACAATAGAAAGGATGAGTCCCATGGATAAAGTACGTTTGCAGTCTTATCAGGATTGGGTCAAGGCCGAGCTGGAGACCTGCGTCAACTTCTGGCTGGCCCATGGCATGGACAAGGAGCACGGCGGCGTATACACCTGCCTGGATCGGAAGGGTGAGGTCTACTCCACCGACAAGAGCGTCTGGATGCAAGGCCGCTGCGCCTGGATGTTCTCCTTCCTCTGCCATAATTACGGCCCCAAACAGGAGTGGCTGGACGCCGCCAAGAGCTGTCTGGACTTCATGGAGAAATACTGCATCAACCGGGCCGCCGGCAACCGGATGTACTTCACCGTCACCGAGGACGGCCAGCCCCTTCGCCAGCGCCGCTACTGCTTTTCCGAAGCCTTCTACGCCATTGCCAACGCCGAGTATTACGGCGTCACCGGCGACAGAGAAGCCCTGGAGCACGCCCGTCAGGCCTTTGACCTGTACTGGGATCTGAGCCATGGGATGCCCGATCCCACCGGCCTTGGCCCCAAAACCATCCCCACGACCCGCTCCGGTCGCGCCTTCGGCCTGCCCATGATCATCCTCAACGTTACCGGCACCATGATGCGGGTGGACCCCGAGCGCCGGGAGCGGTACGAGAAGCTGGCCCAGCAGAGCGTGGACGAGATTTTCCAGTATCATGTCCACCCTGAGCTGAAGTGCGTGCTGGAAAACGTGGCCGAGGACGGCTCCGTCCGTCTCAACTATACCGAGGGCCGCGTCGTGAACCCCGGCCATGACATCGAGGGGGTCTGGTTCCTGTTGGAGCACGCCAAGCGCACCGGGAACAAGGAGCTGGTCCAGAAGGCCGCCCAGATTTTCGACTGGGCCATCGATATGGGCTGGGACAAGGAGTACGGCGGCCTGCTCTACTTCACCGACTGTCTGGGCAAGCCCCCCGAGGCCTATGAGCACGACATGAAGCTCTGGTGGCCCCACAACGAAATCCTCATCGCCTCCCTCATGCTTTACCGGGACACCGGGGACGAAAAATATCTGAACTGGTTTGACACGACCCTCTCCTACTGTAAGGAGCACTTCTCCGATCCCGAGTACGGAGAGTGGTACGGTTACCTGCGCCGGGACGGTCTGCCCACGCAGCCCCCCACCAAGGGTTCCACCTTCAAGGGTCCCTTCCATCTGCCCCGGTGCCTCATGATGTGCGACAAGATGCTGGGGGAACTGATTGAAGCGTGAAGGGGAAGCGCACAGGAGCGCTAAGACGGCATAAAGCCGAAAAAACAGTTCGGGCACCTCACGCAAGCCCGTCGGCTTTTTTCGCGGAAGGACGGCTTAGCGACCCGGCCCTGCGCCCAACCCGCAACGTGACATCGCCCGGTAATACCCTACCACAAAGCCTACCGTAAAAGCTGGTGAAGCATGATGTTTCCGCAAAATATCTTCAGTAAACTGAACAGCGAGTATTATAAGCTGACCTCTTCCGAAAAGAAGGTGGCAGACTTCGTGATCGCCAACGGGACGGTTGCCCAGTCCATGTCCATCTCAGAGCTGGCGGAGGCCTGCGACGTGGCCGAGGCCACCATCTCCCGCTTCTGTCGGCGGCTGGAGTACGACGGCTACCCCTCCTTCAAGCTGGCCATCGCCACCGCCCAAGCCACCCGGAAGCAGGCCAACCCTCTCACCGGGGAGGTGAAGGCGGACGATCCCATCCCCGAGCTGGCCCGAAAGCTGGCCGGGGCCAACATCGACGCCATCCTGGAGACCCAGGGCCTTCTAGACCCCCTGGCCATCCAGGCCGCCGCCGATCTGCTGGTGAAGGCGGACCGGGTCCTCTGCATGGGCCAGGGCGGCTCCATGCTCCTGGCCCACGAGGCTGCCCATCTCTTTTCCACCGCCTTTTCCAAGTTCTTCTCGGTATCCGGCTCCCATATGCAGGTCATCAAGACCGCCCAGCTCTCGGAGCAGGATGTCATCCTGTACTTCTCCTACTCCGGCTCCACACACGAGCTGATGGACCTGCTCCGGCTGGCGAAGGCCAGGCGGGTGAAGGTCCTGCTCATCACCCGGTTCTCCAATTCCCCCGGGGCGCTGGAGGCCGACCTGGTCCTCCAGTGCGGCTCCACCGAGACCCCACTCCAGTTGGGGTCCATCCCCGCCCGGGTAGCCCAGCTCTACCTCATCGACGTGCTTTTTTCCGAGATCTGCCGACGAGACCTGGAGGGGTGCAAGCAGCGCCGTGCCCTGGTGGCCGACGCTCTTTCAGCGAAGCATGTGTGAGTCCGCTCCTCCCCCTTTTCCCCAGGTACTGAGGAAATTTTCAGAGTCGATTTTTGGTGAAAATTTTTTCGACAATCCCTTGACAGCCCAGCGTTTCCATTGTACAATTTGCACGAGAGGAAGCCCCATCCTCTCCAGCATTTTTCGACATTTTATCAACAAGGAGGATGTTTCCAATGCAACTGAAGAAACTGTCTGCTCTCGCGCTCTCCGCCGCTCTTGTGATCAGCCTGGCCGCCTGTGGCGGCGGCGGCAACCCCAGCGAGCAGCCCAGCGACAAGCCCAGCGATAATCCCCCCGCCGCCACCCAGGAGATTACCCTGTGGACCTACCCCATCGGCAAGTGGGGCGATCAGGCCACTGTTGAGGCCCTGACCGCCGGCTTTACCGCCGAGACCGGCATCAAGGTCAACGTGGAATTCCTGGCCTATGGCGACGGCGATGACAAGGTCAACGCCGCCATCACCTCCAAGAGCACTCCCGACCTCATTATGGAAGGTCCCGAGCGTCTGGTGGCCAACTGGGGTGCCAACGGCTACCTGGTGGACCTGGCCGATATGCTGGATGACGAGGACAAGGCTGAGATCAACGCCGCCGCCCTCAATGCCTGCACCACCGCCGACGGTAAGGTCTATGAGTATCCCGTGGTCATGACTGCCCACTGTATGGCCGTCAACCTGGACGCCTTCAAGGCTGCCGGTGCCGACCAGTACCTGGATCTGGAGACCCGCACCTGGACCACCGAGAACTTTATCAAGGCCGTTGAGGCCCTGTACGCTCACTTTGGCGACACCGTGGGCGCCGTCTACTGCACCGGCCAGGGCGGCGACCAGGGCACCCGCGCTCTGATCAACAACATGTACGGCGGTACCTTTACCGACGCCGAGCACACCAAGTACACCTGGGACGATCCCCTGAACATCAAGGCCCTTGAGCAGCTCAAGAGCATGGACGGCATCGCCTTTGATGCCTCTCTGGACGGCGGCAAGGAGATCGCCAAGTTCTATCAGGGCGTTCTGAAGATGGCCTTCTGCTGGAACATTGCCCAGCAGCTCGATCCCAACCAGGCCGGCACCGGCGCTGAAAAGACCATCACCGGCGAGGAGATCGCTTTCATGGCCTTCCCCACCGAGTCCGGCGATCCCAAGCTGCAGGGCGGCATCTGGGGCTTTGGTATCTTCAATAACGGCGACGATGCCCGCATCGAGGCTTCCAAGAAGTTTATCAAGTACATGGCCGACTCCGCCGCCACCGTGGACGCTGTGAAGGCCGCCTCCTACTTCCCCGTCCGCTCCGCCGCCGAGGGCACCAACCTGTCCGACGTGTGGGCTGACGATGCCATCATGAACGAGTATCAGGTTCTCATGCCTTACCTGGGCGACTACTATCAGATCACCAAGGGTTGGGCTGGTGCCCGTACCGAGTGGTGGACCATGCTCCAGAAGGTGGGTGCGGGCGAGGATATCGCCACTACCGTGGCCACCTACGCCGAAAAGGCCAACACCGCCGCTGCGAACTAATCTCCCGGCGCCATACCACCTGACATTTTGAAGGGTTCGCGCGCCCCTTCCCCGCGTTGCGCGGGGAAGGGGCGTGTCCTTCTTTCCGAATGTGGGGGTACGCACGGCAGATCCGACCACGGTCGGACCTGTGATGCGT
Organism: Oscillospiraceae bacterium; assembly: GCA_020025375.1. Classification (GTDB taxonomy): domain Bacteria; phylum Bacillota; class Clostridia; order Oscillospirales; family Oscillospiraceae; genus JAHHSE01. Next base: position 6,627 of record JAHHSF010000009.1, read on the forward strand.
ATCTCCACCCTGGCAGTTATTTCCTGTTTTAAGAGAGGGGTGCTTATTTTGCCCAAACATTCCCAACCCACCATGAGCAAAGCGCTGCAGCGGCGGGAGACCATCTCCGGCTACTCCTTCCTGGCGCCCAGCCTGATCTTCTTTGTGGGTTTCGTCATTATCCCCATGTTCATCTGTATCTTCCTCAGTCTGACCGATGCCAACATGCACGCGGGGACCACCATCTTCATTGGCTTCTCCAACTTTGCCAAGCTTTTTAAGGACGAGGTTTTTCTTGATGCCCTGTGGAACACCTTTGTCATCGTGGTGGTGAGCGTGCCCGCGACCTGTGCCTTCTCCCTGTGGGTGTCCTCCGCCATCTATAAGATGCACAGCGTGCCCCGGTCCCTCTTCCGCATCATCTTCTACCTTCCCGTGGTCACCGGATCCGTGGCCGTCACCGCCGTGTGGAACTGGATGTACGACAACTATACCGGCATTTTCAACACTGTGCTCAAGGGCATCGGCCTCATTGACAAAAATATCAACTGGCTGGGTGACTCCAAGTTCGCCCTCGGTTGCATTATCCTTATCCTGTTTACCACCTCCGTGGGCCAGCCCATCGTACTCTATGTCTCCGCCCTGGGCAACGTAGACCAGTCCCTGGTGGAGGCCGCCCAGGTGGACGGTGCCACCAACCTTCAGGTCTTTTGGAAGATCAAGTGGCCCCAGATCATGCCCACTACCCTGTACATCCTTGTCATCACGACCATCAACTCCTTCCAGTGCTTTGCCCTGATCCAGTTGCTGACCAAGGGCGGCGCGGGAACCAACACGGTGATGTACCACATCTATTTTACCGCCTTCAAGCTGACCGAACAGCGCGGCCACTTCGGCTACGCCAACGCCATGGGTGTGGTGCTGGCCATTGCCATCGGCCTGCTGTCCGCGCTCCAGTTCAAGCTGGCAAAAGAAAAGTAAGGGGGGAGAACAATATGAAAACAAGTGTTGAACGCGTAACCGCGTACAAAGTGATTTCCTGGATTCTCCTCATTGTCCTGGCCTTTCTGTTCTTCTTCCCGCTGTACTGGATCGTCACCGGCGCCTTCAAGACCGGCGCCGACATCTATGCGGTAGAGCCTGCGTGGTTCCCCACGGAATGGACCACAGCAAACTTTGAGAAGCTCTTTACCATGCGTACCGTGCCTCTGTTCGAGTTGACCGTTCCCTTCAGCGGTTACTTCACCGAGAGCGGGAAGCCCATCCTCCTGGCCACTGGCCCCGCCATTCCAGCCGCTATCCGCTGGCTCATCAACACGGTGTTCATGGCCGTCATGGCCATGATTCTCACCTGTATCACCGCCGCTATGGCCGGCTACGCCCTGGCCAAAAAGCGCTTCACCGGCCGGGCCATCGTCTTTGGCCTCATCGTGTGCGCCATGGCCCTGCCCAAGCAGGTCATCCTCATTCCCCTGCTGAAGGAGATGTCCGCCCTCAAACTTATCGACAACCTCTGGGCCGTCATCTTTCCCACTGTGGGCTGGCCCTTCGGTGTGTTTTTGATGAAGCAGTTCTCCGAGAGCATACCCGGCGAGATTCTGGAGGCCGCCCGCATCGACGGTGCCAGCGAGTTCAAGACCTTTACCACTGTTGTCCTACCCATTATTCAGCCGGGCATCGGCGCCCTGGCCATCTTTACCTTTATCAACTCTTGGAACGACTATTTTATGCAGTTGGTCATGCTCAACTCCAGCAAGAACTCCACCATCTCCCTGGGTATCTCCACTCTGATGGCGGAAACCACGGTGGATATGGGCCTGCTGATGGCCGGTGCCGCTCTGGCCGCCGCCCCCATCATCATCATCTTCCTGATCTTCCAGAAGTACTTCACCCAGGGAATCACGATGGGAGCCGTGAAGGGTTAAAACACCCGGAAAACAATATTTTGTCCTCTTTTGTCCAATTGCTCCCAATGCCTTGCATTGGGTGCAATTGAGAGTTAAACTGGAAACGTACCGTTTGATGATTTGAAAAGATAAGGAGTCGTACTTAGACATGGACATCAAAAAGTATCAGGGCATTATACCTGCCTTTTACGCCTGCTATGACGCAAAGGGCGACATCTCCCCCGAGGGCGTGCGCGCCCTGGTCCGCCATCTGGCCGGCAAGGGCGTGCAGGGCCTGTATGTGGGCGGTTCCTCCGGCGAGTGCATCTATCACTCCGTGGCCGAGCGGAAGCTGGTCCTGGAGAACGTGATGGCCGAGGCAAAAAATTATGACCTCACCATCATCGCCCATGTGGCCTGCAACAACACCAAGGACAGCCAGGAGCTGGCCGCCCACGCCGAGAGCCTGGGCGTGGATGCCATCGCCTCCATCCCCCCCATCTACTTCCACCTGCCCGAGCACGGCATCGCCGGCTACTGGAACGACATCTCCGCCGCCGCTCCCAACACCGACTTCATCATCTATAACATTCCCCAGCTGGCGGGTGTGGCCCTGTCCGGCTCCCTCCTGGCCGAAATGCAGAAGAATCCCCGGGTCATCGGCGTGAAGAACTCCTCCATGCCCGTCCAGGACATCCAGATGTGGAAGGACCAGGGCGGCAAGGACTTTGTGGTCTTTAACGGCCCCGATGAGCAGCTGGCCGGCGGCCTGGCCATGGGTGCCACCGGCGGCATCGGCGGCACCTATGCCGTCATGCCCGAGCTGTACCTGAAGATTTGGGATCTGATCTGCGCCGGTAAGGTGCTGGAGGCCGCCGAGATACAGTATGAGTGCTGCCGCATCATCTACGCCATGTGCAGTGCCAAGGGCAACCTGTACGCAGTGATGAAAGCCATCCTGAAAAAGGAGTATGGCCTGGACATGGGCGGCGTTCGCGCTCCCCTGCCCAACCTGACCGAGGCTGACATGGCCATCGTAGACGACTGCCACAAGATGATTTGTGCCGCCGTCGCCAAATATTGCTAATTAAATTTACGAACAAGAGGTCTTTTATCATGAGAATCATCCGCACTAAAAATTACGAGGAAATGAGCCGCGCCGCCGCCAATATTATCGCCGCACAGGTTTATCTGAAGCACAACGCCGTGCTGGGTCTTGCTACCGGCTCCACTCCCATCGGCCTGTATAAGGACCTCATCGAAAAGTACGAGGCCGGCGTGCTTAGCTTCGCCGAGGTCCACACCGTAAACCTGGACGAGTACAAGGGCCTGGCCCCCACCCACGACCAGAGCTACCGCTATTTCATGCAACACAACCTCTTCGACCACATCGACGTGAAGCCCGAGAACACCAATGTGCCCGACGGCCTGGCCGCCGACCCCGCCGCCGAATGCAGGCGCTACGACGACCTGCGGGAGACCCTGGGGCAGACCGACATCCAGCTCCTGGGCCTGGGCCGCAACGGCCACATCGGCTTTAACGAGCCCGGTCCCATCTTTGTCAAACACACCCACGTGGTGGACCTCACCCCGAGCACCATTGATGCAAACGCCCGGTTCTTTGCCAGCGAGGCCGACGTGCCCCGCCAGGCCATCACCATGGGCATCGGTTACATCATGAGCGCCCACCAGATCCTCGTCGTCGCCAGTGGCACTGACAAGGCCGATGCGGTCTACAAGATGGTCTGCGGCGACGTGGACCCCCAGGTCCCCGCCTCCATCCTCCAGCTCCACGCCAACGTGACCCTGGTGGCGGACGAGGCCGCCCTGTCCAAGGTGCTTGAGGCAGGTGTTCCCGTATGCTGATAACCGGTGCCAGGGTCTTTGACCCCAAGAAGGGCTTCGTCACCCGGGACCTGTCCCTCTGGGACGGGAAAATCGTCCCCCGTTGCGAGGGAGAGGCCGTGGATCTCAGCGGCTGCTGGATCCTCCCCGGCCTTACCGACCTCCACTTCCACGGCTGTGTGGGGGAGGACTTCTCCGATGCCACCGCCGACGGCCTTCAGAAAATGGCCGACTACGAGCTCAGCCGGGGCATCACCCAGATCTGCCCCTCGGGCATGACCCTGGGGGAGGACACCCTTACTCAGGTCTGCCGGACCGCCGCCGCTCACAGGACCAAAAACGCCGGGGGTGCCGAGCTGGTCGGACTTCATCTGGAGGGTCCCTTCCTCTGCTACGCCAAGAAGGGCGCTCAGAACGCAGACTATCTCCGTGACCCCGACCTCGCCATGCTCCACCGCTTCCAGGAAGCGGCCGACGGCCTGGTGAAGCTGGTCACCCTGGCGCCGGAACAGCCCGGCTCCATCGAGTTCATCCAGACTGCGGAGAAGGAGGGCATCCGGGTCGCTCTGGGGCACACCACGGCCGACTATGACACCGCCTCCGCCGCCTTCGAGGCCGGTGCCAAGCAGGTCACCCACCTCTTCAACGCCATGCCTCCCTTCACCCACCGGGCTCCCGGCGTGGTGGGGGCGGCCTTCGACCACCCCGGTGTGATGGTGGAGCTTATCTGCGACGGGGTACATATCCACCCCTCGGTGGTCCGCGCCGTCTTCCAGCTCTATGGGGCCGACCGGGTCATTCTCATCTCCGACTCCCTCCGGGCCACCGGTATGCCTGACGGCAAGTATCCCTTCGGCGGCCAGGAAATTGTGGTGAAGGGCAACCGGGCCACCCTGGCCGATGACCCCAACACCCTGGCCGGGTCGGTCTCCGACCTCATGGCCTGCGTGGTCACCGCCGTCTCCTTTGGCATCCCCCTGAAGGATGCGGTCACTGCCGCCGCCGTCACCCCCGCCAAGGCCCTCGGTATTTATGACCGGGTGGGTAGCCTGGACGTGGGGAAGGAGGCCAACCTCGCTATCCTCAATCCCGACCTTTCCCTGAAGGCCGTCCTCTTCCATGGCGAAGTGGTCTCCGGCCAGCTCTGACTCAGTCAAACAGGCGGTGCCGGCCTACTCCTACACTATAGCCCGGCGCACGCCATAAAAAAGGAGGAGAAAACATCCCGCCGGGCCGGCGGTGCGGCAGTGTGGAGACCTGTCGCAATGTCCGAGGGGACTGGCTCTCCCGGATGAGAGGGTATTTGCAGAGGCATTGCCCTTACGGCTTACGCACATGGCAACTGTGACTTTGAAAGGCGTCAAGAAGATATATGACAACAAGGTGACCGCGGTCCACGACTTCACCCTGGACATTGCCGACAAGGAATTCATCGTTCTGGTCGGCCCCTCCGGCTGTGGTAAGTCCACCACCCTGCGGATGATCGCCGGCCTGGAGGATATCTCCGAGGGCGACCTCATCATTGGCGACAAGCGCATGAACGACGTGGAGCCCAAGGACCGTGACATCGCCATGGTCTTCCAGTCCTATGCCCTGTATCCCCATATGACTGTCTATGAGAACATGGCCTTCGCTCTGAAGCTCCGCAAGATGCCCAAGGATGAGATCGACAAGCGGGTCCGGGAGGCTGCCGAGATTCTGGACATCACCCAGTACCTGGACCGGAAGCCCAAGGCTCTGTCCGGTGGTCAGCGTCAGCGTGTGGCCATCGGCCGCGCCATCGTCCGGGAGCCTCAGGTCTTTCTGATGGACGAACCTCTGTCAAACCTGGACGCCAAGCTCCGTAACCAGATGCGTGCCGAAATCATCAAGCTCCGTCAGCGCATCGACACCACCTTCGTCTATGTCACCCATGACCAGACCGAGGCCATGACCCTGGGCGACCGCATTGTCATCATGAAGGACGGCTTCATCCAGCAAATCGGTACTCCCCAGCAGGTCTTTGACAATCCCACCAACATCTTCGTGGCCGGCTTCATCGGCTCCCCCCAGATGAACTTCTTCAACGGTACCGTGGCCAAGGTCGGCGACAAGTATCAGCTCTCGGTCCACGGCGCTACCATGGACCTCACCGCCGAGGCCTGCAAGGCCCTGGCTGAGAAGGGCATTTCCTCCAAGGACGTGACCGTGGGCATCCGCCCCGAGCACATCCACTTCGCCCCCAAGGGCGGCGCCCACACCATCACCGCCACCGTGGATGTGTCCGAGATGATGGGCAGTGAGATCTACCTCCACGTGAGCACCGATGGTAAGGACGTGGTCCTCCGCGTGCCCACCACCGACCTGCCCGCCGAATACCGGGCCGGTATCCCCTACGGCACCGAGGTCAAATTTACCTTCCCCGCCGACCTCATCCATCTCTTCGATCCCGAGACCGAGCTGAACCTGCTGTAACAAGCACCCCTACCGGGGCCGGAATTTCCGGCCCCGGTTTTTTTACAGAAGCGCGGACCCCATTGAAACCAGGTGCAGCGTGACACAAAGCCTGATTGAGTGCTCGAATCCTCCATTTCAGGAATACTAAATTCAGCTTGACAGAAGTAACTGTATTTAGTATAGTTACAGTATGAACTGTAACCAAACAAGGTACCGTTGAAAAGGAGACTGGACTATGGAGAATCGTATGTATGACGTGCTGGTAGTAGGCGGGGGCCCCGGCGGTTACACCGCCGCCCTGTACTGTGCCCGGTCGGGTATGTCGGTGGCCGTGCTGGAAAAGCTGGCCGCTGGCGGCCAAATGGCCACCACCGGGGAGATCGACAACTATCCCGGCTTTGAAGCCGGGGTGGACGGCTTTGAGCTGGGGCAGAAGATGCAGCAGCAAGCCCAGCGCTTTGGGGTGGAGACCCATCTGGCCGACGTGACCGCCGCCCATCTCACCCAGTTTCCCAAGCGGCTGGAGACCAGCGCCGGGGCGTTTCTGGGCCGGGCCGTTATCCTGGCCACCGGGGCCTCCGCCCGGGAGCTGGGGGTCGCCCATGAGGCCGAGCTTCGGGGCCGTGGAGTGACCTACTGCGCCACCTGCGACGGCATGATGTACCGGGGCAAAGAGGTGGCTGTTGTGGGCGGCGGTAATAGCGCAGTGGCCGACGCACTGGTGCTGGCCAAGTTCTGCAAAAAGGTCACCCTCATCCACCGGCGGGATGAGCTGCGGGCCTCCAAGGTCTATATGGAGGCCCTGAAAAACAGCGGTATCGAGATCCGCTGGAACAGCGTGGTGAAGGAGCTCCTCTTCGACCAGCGGCTCACCGGGGTGCGCCTGACCGACGTAAAGACCGGTCGGGAGAGCGACCTTTCCTGTGAGGGCCTCTTCGTGGCCGTGGGCCGGGTGCCCGACACCGCCCTCTTCCAGGGTCAGGTGGAGATGGATAACGCCGGGTATCTGACCGCTGACGAGACGACCCGGACCAACCTGCCCGGTGTTTATGCGGTGGGCGACGTGCGCCAAAAACCCCTGCGCCAGATTGTCACCGCCACAGCGGATGGGGCGGTGGCCTCCCACTTTATTGAGGAGTACCTCATGGAGGTGGAGGGGCAATGAACAGCGACTTCAGCGTGGCGACCCACGCTTTGGTCTTTTTGAGCTGCAAAAACACCGTCCTGTCCAGCGAGGAGCTGGCCGACAGCATCTGCACCAACCCGGCCCGGGTCCGCAAGGTGGTCTCCAAGCTGAAAAAGGCAGGGCTGGTAGACACCAAGGAGGGGAGCGTGGGCGGGTGCCACTTTGGCGGCGACCCGGCGGCCATCAATCTGGCCCAGGTGGCCGACGCCCTGAACGTGACCTTTGTGGAAGCCACCTGGCACAGCGGCGACCAGAACCGGGACTGCCTCATTTGCTCCGGCATGGCTGGGCTCATGGACGAGCTCTTTTCGGACCTGGACAGCCGATGCAAGGCCCGGCTCCGGGAAATCACCATCGCAGACCTGGCCCACCGGCTTCTGTCCGATGCCTCCCCGATCTAAAAGGCGGGCATTTTCTGCAATACGTCACTTCGCGACAAGCCGCCCTTCCGGGGGAACTCAGTTCTCCCGGAGACCTCCGCCAGTCTCCGATAGGGTTTCAGCCCTCCCGGAGGTTTCTCGGCGTAACTTCAACGACAAAAAAAGGAGTCCGACATGGGTTTTGATCTCAGCGTCAGTGTGCCCGCCATCACCGTCTTTCTGCAAGGCATCCTCAGCTTCTTTTCCCCCTGCGTCCTCCCCCTGGTCCCCCTTTACGTGAGCTATCTGTCCGGCGGTGCCAGAACGGTGGACCAGGACGGATTGGTCCGTTACCCCCGGAAGCGGATCCTGGAGAACACCTTCTTCTTCGTGCTGGGGGTAAGCTTTACCTTCTTCCTCCTGGGGCTTGGCTTCACCGCCCTGGGTCAGTTTTTCACCGGGAACCGGGTCCTCTTCAGCCGAATCAGCGGCGTGATCATGATCTTGTTTGGCCTCTATCAGTTTGGTCTGTTCGGCCACGATGGGGCCTTGGAGCGGGAGCGCCGTCTCCCCTTCCGGCTGGACAAGTTTGCCATGAACCCCCTGGTGGCCCTGGTCCTGGGCTTCACCTTCAGCTTTGCCTGGACTCCCTGCGTGGGCCCCACCCTGGGGAGTGTCCTCCTCATGGCCTCCTCGGCGAAATCGGCCTCGGCCGGCTTCTTCCTCATCGGGGTCTATACCCTGGGCTTCGTCCTCCCCTTCCTGGCTGTGGGCCTCTTCACCGGGGCGGTGCTGGGCTTCTTTAAGCGGCACCAAAGCGTGGTGAAGTACACCGTAAAGGTGGGGGCCGCCCTCCTCATCCTCATGGGCGTGATTACCCTCACAGGCTACATGAACGGCATTACCAGCTATCTCTCCTCCCTGGGGAGCGGCTCCTCCCCCGAGACCCAAGCCACCTCCGCCCCAGAGCCTGGAAAAGCCCCGGAGATTCAGGCGGAAAAAGAGGAGCGACCCCTTTTCCCCGCCCCGGACTTCACCCTCACCGACCAGTATGGGGAGGAGCACAGCCTGTCCGACTACCGGGGCAAAACGGTCTTTCTCAACTTCTGGGCTTCCTGGTGCGGTCCCTGCAAGAACGAGATGCCCCACATCCAGGACCTCTACGAGGAGTACGAGGAAAACACTGGAGAGGAGCTTGTCGTCCTTACGGTGGCCAACCCCAAGAACGACCTGTATCCCTATAATCAGGACGGTACCCAGGAGGAGGTTGAGCAGTTCCTCACTGACAACGGCTACACTTTCCCCTGCCTCATGGATACCACCGGGGCCGTCTTTGGTGCCTACGGTGTCCGGGCCTTTCCCACCACCTTTATGATCGATAAGGACGGGAACCTCTTTGGCTATGTAACGAGCCAGCTCACCCGGGAGATGATGGACAGCATCATCCAGCAGACCATCACCGGGGAGCGGGCGTAAGTTTCCCCCAAGGAACGGCAAAAAAAGACGGCATCTTGTGATGCCGTCTTTTTTGTCACAAATTCAGCCCTGGGCGACGCCGATGATACCGATGTTGGAGTGCTCCCCCGCCTGGGTCTCCGGGATAAGCTCCTCCACCACCACGTAGAGCATGGCCCCCGCAGCAAAGGCCAGGATACAGGGCAGGATCGGCGTGATGAAGGAAGTGAGGGATGAGGGTGTCCAGCAGGAGGAGAAAGCCCATCCCCCCCCCAGGAAGCCCACCACAGCGGGGAGCCACGCAGGTTCACCCGCCGCCTCCGCCATGTCCATGGCTGGGATGAGCAGAGACCACACCGAGGCGGCCCCCAGGGTGGTTCCCACCAACGGGAGGCTCACCGCCAGGAGAATGGTTCCAAAATCACTCATTCCTCTTGTCCTTTCTGGGCCAGCGGACCCTTAGAGGACCAGTGAGGGGGCTGCATACACCCGGGCACCCAGCTCGCTGTCCAGCATATAGAGGCTCTTGGGGTCGTCCCCGAAGAGCTCGAACTTCTTTATCAGGGTATCGGCGTTATTCTCCTCCTCCCCCTGCTCCTTCACAAACCAGTCCAAGAACTGCATCGTCCGGAAGTCCTTGACGGAGTAGGCGGCGTCATAGATGGTATGGATGAGGCTGGTAACATACTGCTCATGCTTCAGACCCTCCGCCAGGATGGCTTTGGCACTGACCAGATCCACGTCGGGCTTTGCCACGGCCTCCAGCACTACCCGCCCGCCATTGTTCTGCAGGTACCGGAGAAAGAGCATGGCATGGTCCCGCTCCTCCTGAGCCTGAATCTTGTACCAGTTGCCAAAGCCAGCCAGTCCCTGGTCATAGTAGTAGTTGGAAAAATCCAGGTAGAGGTAGGCGGAGTAGAACTCCTCGTTGATCTGCTGATTCAAAAGTTTAACCACATTTTCATTCAGCATAGCAATTCCTTCTTTCTTTTCTATTTTCGGGTTGCGGAAAACGGTGCTTGTTCCTAGGATACACAGGAGCAGGAAAAAGGATACCGTCCACAAAAAAAGGGGGGTGGACGGCCTACACCGTCCACCCCCAGTACCACTATGGCTGACCTTTGCACCGTCAGTCGGCATCCTCGATGATTCCGTAGCCGCCGTCGTGGCGGTGGTAGACCACGGCGAAGGCACCGTCGTTCTCCTCATTTCTGAAGGCAAAGAAGGTATGCTCCAGCAGGTTCATCTGGAGGATAGCCTCGTCCACCGTCATGGGCTTGAGGGGGAACTTTTTACTGCGGACAATCTTGAACTCCTCTTCCTCCGGCTCTGGGACAAAGGAGGAGATCTCGTCCAGGGTGCGCTCAAAGGCATCCTCCCGCAGGCGCTTGGCCAAGCGGGTCTTATTCTTGCGAATCTGCCGCTCCAGGGTGGCGACAGAGGCATCAATGGAGGCGAACATATCGGAGGTGCTCTCAGAAGCACGGAAAATCATGCTTCCGGCACGGACGGTGACTTCGCAGACATTGCGGTCCTTCTCCACGCTGAAGGTGACCGAAGCGTTGGCCTCGGTCTTAAAATAGCGGTCGAGCTTTCCCACCTTTTTTTCGGCGTAGGCGTGGACCTTGCCGGGCAGATCAACTTTCTTGTCGGTGAATGTGAACTTCATACAGTTTCAGCTCCTTCCAACCTTTTGGGACTTCGGAAGTTTCCTTCCTTATTCAAAGCATACCACACTATTACAAAAAAGTCACTACATCTTTTGCAAATTGCACAAAAAGTTCACAATTCCCGCCCTCAGAATGGTCGGGAATCTGCCGGGGTGAAGTCACAGACGGCAAGAAAAAAGCGCCCGATATTCTTGGAACGTCGGGCGCTTTCCTATCTTGGGCCTTATTTACGGCCACCGCGGCGGTTGTTCCGCTTTTCGGCCTGGCGCAAATCGGACAGCTTATTGTCCGACTGCTGCATGAACAGCTTCAGCCGGTCTTCAAAGGTCTCGGGCGCGGCGGGCTGACGAGGGGGCATACTGCCAAAGGTGCGGGGAGGACGGCTCCCGAACTGGGGGCGGCCACCGCCGGCGGGACGGCCACCCATGGGACGGCCCTGTCCCTCTGGACGGGGCGGGGGGGGCGCTGCCTTCTTG
>JAHHSF010000090.1 GCA_020025375.1 Oscillospiraceae bacterium
GCCGTTGAAGGGTACTCCTCCCCTTCGCCAGGCCAGACTCCGGTCCCGGGCTTTGCCCCCGCCTTTTTCCGGCCCCGTCCTTTCCCTCTGGGGGTCATGGCGCTCCCGGCGGGCTTGTGGGTAGCGGGGGTCAGCCCCTTATGGGGAGCGCCACCCACCATACCCGCAGGTTCCCCATTTCCGGAAAGGACCTCGGCCTCTTTCTCCTCCTCCATCCCTACGGGGGCTTCGGCGGAGAGGGCATTGGTCAGGCCCTGGACCTGTTGCAAAAGGGCCTCCTGAGGATTTAAAAGCACCCCGTCGGCGTTCACTTCACTCATCTAGCTTCCAGCCTCCTCACCATGGCCCGGACCAATTCCTCCAGTTGGGCCTCATTGAGGGCAAGCTCGGGAGCTGCCTGGCCAAAGGGGTGGGTGGTTCCCGCACCCCGCAGGTCGTCGGCCTCCTTCACCCCCCAGGCGATTCGCTTGATATTGATGAGGTCCAGGGGACCGATGTTGTTGGAGCTGGAGCTTCCCCCTACCGCCCCGCACCCCAGGGTGAGGGCGGGGAAAAGGCAGGTGGTGGCCCCGATGCCTCCCAGGGAGGAAGGGGTATTCACCAGGACCCGGCTGGCGGGGACGGCGGTGGCAAACTTCTTCACCACTCCCTCGTCCTCCGAATGAATGGAAAAGGTATGCCCCGCCCCCTCCCAGTCCAGAATCTCCACACAGCGCTTGAGGGCGGCTTCCTCGTCGGGTTCCACATAGTAGGCCAGGATCAGCCCCAGCTTCTCGCTGGAATATGGGTGGTCCCGACCCACCCCGTCCTCTCTCGCCACCAGGAGCCGTGCGGTGGCGGGGACTTTCGTGAGGCCTGCCAATCTCGCAACGGTCTCCACGCTCCTGCCCACGATGGCCGGGTTCATGGTACCGTTGGGCCGGAGGATGAACCGGCCCAGCTTGCGCCGCTCCTCCTCATCCAGAAGGTAGGCCCCCTGGCTCTTCAGCTCCCGACTCACCGCCTCCTCCATGGGCTTGGCCACCACGATGGATTGCTCGGAGGCGCAGATGGTGCCGTTATCGAAGGTCTTGGAATCCAGGATGCGCTTCACGGCTAGGGCCACGTCAGCGGTGTGATGGATATAGGCGGGGCCGTTGCCTGCCCCCACCCCGATGGCCGGGGTGCCGCTGGAATAGGCTGCCTTCACCATGCCGCCACCCCCGGTGGCCAGGATGAGGCGGGTGAGGTCGCTCCCCATGAGTTCCTTCGTGGCCTCCATGGTAGGGGTGGTCAGGCAGGACACGCTCCCCGCCGGGGCTCCGGCCCCCTCCGCCGCCCTGCGGACCACGTTCACCGCCTCAGTGATGCAGTTGAGGGCGCTGGGGTGGGGAGAAAAAACGATGGGACTGCCCGCCTTCAGACAGATCATGGCCTTATAGATCACGGTGGAGGTGGGATTGGTGGAGGGGACCAGTCCCGCCACCACCCCCACGGGCACCCCGATATCAATGGTCTTTTTCTCCGCGTTCCGGGCCAGGATGCCCACGGTCTTCTGGTCCCGAATGGAATCGTAGAGGACGGTGGCGGCAAAGCGGTTTTTCAGCTCCTTGTCCGCTTTGAGGCCAAAGCCGGTCTCCTCCACAGCCATCTCTCCCAGGCGGCGGGCGTTTTCCAGGGCCGCCCCGGCCACGGCGGCCACGATGCGGTCGATGCGGTCCTGGTCGAAGGTGGCCAAAATCCTTTGGGCCTCCCTGGCCTGTCTCAAAAGGTCCCTGACCTCCTGAATGGAGCGGATATCCTTATCTAGTTTCATTTCATTCCTCCTACACTTCCCTGGGCCGGGCCGCCACATCCAGGACCGCCTGGGCAAAGGCGGCGGCCGCCGCCTTACAGGCTGACTGGGTCCCCGTGAGGAGGCCGCCGCCGAAGTTGGTCTCACTGGGTGGCTCAAAGAGGGCGACCAGCTCCACATCCGCCGCCTTCATAGCCTCGTCCAGCCCCACCATGGACTCCAGGGGCGGGGCCACAAGGTAGGCCAGAGCCTCCCCCTCCCGCACCCCGGCAAGCTCCGAGAGGTATGTCCCGGTACGGGAAACGGTGTGGGCGAAGTAGACGACGCTGTCCTCCTCGTTGGCGGAGCGGAAGCCCTCCTCCCCCTCCAGAAAGGCCACCGCCGCCCGGAGGCCGGACTGGACCTCTGCCGGGTTGGGGCCGGCCAGGATACCAATGACCTCTCCGGCGTATTTTGTATTCGCATTGGCCGCCCCGGCGTACAGGCTCTTTCCGTAGACCACCTCCACGGCGGCGGCCTTCGTGGCCTCGTCCAGGGCGCAGTAGGTGGCATCGTCGCAGTCGGTGGTGAGAATGGCGATGGACCGGTGGTTTTCCGGCAGGTTCAGCTTCTCCGCCAGGGTGTCGGACACGTTGGCGATGGTATGGGTGGCCAGGACGGTCACCTTCATCAAATCTCCCGTCACGCTCCACGCCCCCTCTCCATTTGTGCCAGCTCTACGCCGGATGCCTTCTTCTCCAGCATTGTTTTTATCAGTTCCGCGATATGGGCCCCCGCCTCCACGGCGGTAGTGCCTTGCCGGTGGATGTTGGAGATGACGGTGCGTTTGGATTCTGGCACGCCGATTCGGGGCTCATAGGTGATATAGGCCGACATTGACTCGGCGGTGACCAGGCCGGGCCGCTCCCCAACCAGCATACAGACCACCTTGGCATCCGTAAGGGAGCCGATGTGGTCGCCGGCCCCCACCCGGCAAAATTTTACAAACAGGCCCTTGCCGGCCTCCAGGCCGTAACTTTTGAGTCCCGCCCGGATGGCCTCCATGCAGTCGGCGGCGTTGGCCTCGATGGCGGCGGAGGAGAGACCGTCCCCCACCACCAGGGCGATCTTCGGGCTCTGCCCCAACGTGTTTTGAATAATCTTCTGGTTTGCCTCATCGAACCGGCGGCCCTTGTCGGGCCGAGTGAGGTACTCATCCTTCGTCTCGCAAAGGGTCTGGACGGGAACCAGGCCATGGGCGGCGGGAAAGCCCTCCTCCACCAGGGAAAAGACGGAATCCTGGGCGGCGGCGTGGTCGCACCGCATCCGCAACATGGTCTCAGTGCGGTAGCGGGTCCCCGCCCGGCCCAGGCCGATTCGGGCGGGTGTCCTTGCCTTCAGGGCCAGAAAGGCGGAAGCGTTTTGGGGGTTCTTTACCAGATACTGCTTCCGTATATCCACCTGGGCGATGTCGGCCAGGCAGCCGCCCGCTCCGGGGGTTTCGGTCATGGGGCGGTAATCCGCCCCCTTCACCTGGGGCGTGGGTCCCTCCCCCGTCAGCTCCTTGACCATGCGCTCCACCAAGGCCCGCAATTCTAATTCATTCATATCGTCACCTCACGCCAACAAAATGGACCCGTCGCCCGCTCGGGGGGTCAGCTTCCCATTCTCCAAAAAGCCCATTTTCTCCAGCCACGCCTGGAAGGGCGGGATGGCGGTAAGGCCGAAGAGCTCCCGAAGGCAGGCCGTCTCATGGTAGCCGGTGGTCTGGTAGTTGAGCATCACATCGTCCCCGTGGGGGATGCCCATAAAATAGTTGCACCCGGCGGCGGTGAGCAGAACGGCCAGGTCCTCGATGTCGCTCTGGTCCGCCTTCATGTGGTTGGTGTAGCAGGCATCGCACCCCATGGGGATCCCCGTGAGCTTGCCCATGAAGTGGTCCTCCAGTCCGGCCCGGATGACCTGCTTTGCGTTATAGAGATACTCCGGGCCGATGAAGCCCACCACTGTGTTCACCAGGAAGGGTTGATACCTCTTGGCAAAGCCGTAGCAGCGGGCCTCCATGGTCACCTGGTCCCAGCCGTTGTGGGCCTCGGAGGATAGCTCGGAACCCTGACCGGTCTCGAAGTAAAGGACGTTGGGCCCCTCCGCCGTCCCCTCCCGGAGGGCCAACTGGCGGGCCTCCTCAATGGTCTGGGCGTGAAAGCCGAAGGCCTCGTTCCCTTTTTGGCTCCCGGCGATGGACTGGAAAATAAGATCGGTGGGGGCCCCCTTGCGGATACATTCCATCTGGGTGGTCACGTGGGCCAGAACGCAGGTCTGAGTGGGAATCTTCCACTTCTCCTTTACGTCCCGGAACCGCTCCAGGATTCGGGTAACGCTCTCCACGCTGTCATCCACCGGATTGAGACCCAGCACCGCATCCCCCACCCCATAGGTAAGGCCCTCCACCAGGGAGGCCAGGATGCCGTCCGGATCGTCGGTGGGGTGGTTGGGCTGGAGCCTGGCCGAGAGGGTCCCGGGCAGGCCGATGGTGGTATTGCAATGGGCGGTGACCCGAATTTTCTTGGCGGCGGAGATGAGGTCCAGATTGCTCATGAGCTTGGCCACGGCGGCCACCATCTCGGAGGTAAGGCCCCGGGAGAGGGCCTTTACCGCCGCCCCATCATTTTCCTCGTCCAGGAGCCAGTCCCTGAGCTCGCCCACCGTCCAGTTTTTGATGCGGCCATAGGTTTTTTCATTTACGTCGTCCTGGATGATACGGGTGACTTCGTCCTCCTCATAAGGGACAGCGGGGTGGTTCCGCAGGTCGGCCAGGGTCAAATTTGCCAGCACCACCTTTGCGGCCACCCGCTCCTCGGCACTCTCGGCGGCGATCCCCGCCAGCCGGTCGCCGGACTTCTCTTCGTTGGCCTTGGCCATTACCTCCCGAATGTCCCGGAAGGAATAGACCTTTCCCAACAGCTTGGTTTTGAGTATCACAGTTTCACACTCCGTTTCCTTCAAATGCAAGGGTTTTGACCACCACGGGCAGCACCCGCCCCTGGGCCACTGGGGCCCCCACGTCCACATAGTCCCCCTGGGCCACGCTCACCCCATCCAGGCAGAGGAGCGGGCCGGTGAGCCGCTGAGCCAATGCCTGGCCCAAGGCCTTCGCCATGTCCTCCTCCATGAGCAGGACAGGAAAAAAGGTCGCGCCCAGCCTGGAACGAAGGCCCTCCGCTAGGCCGTCCGCCAGGCTGGCTACCTGGCGGTAGCCAGGGGCATGGAAGCCCCGAAGGCCAAGGGCCACCTGACCCTGATGGTCGTAC
>JAHHSF010000091.1 GCA_020025375.1 Oscillospiraceae bacterium
TGCGGCTCCCCCGTCATCCGCAAGGAGAAGAGCCAGTGGATGCTGAAGATCACCGAATACGCCCAGCGTCTCATCGACGACCTGGACGGCCTGGATTTCATCGAGCGGGTCAAGACCCAGCAGAAGAACTGGATCGGCCGCTCCACCGGCGCGGAGGTCACCTTCAAGACCACCACTGGGGAGGACATCGTGGTCTTTACCACCCGGCCCGACACCCTCTTTGGGGCCACCTACCTGGTCCTGTCTCCCGAGCATGAGCTGGTGAAGAGCTGGCTGGAGGCCGGGAAGCTGGCCAATGCCGCCGACGTCACCGCTTATCAGAAGGTGGCCGCCTCCAAGTCTGACCTGGAGCGCACCGAGCTCAACAAGGAAAAAACCGGCGTGTGCCTGGACGGCGTGAAGGGCGTGAACCCGGTGAACGGCAAGGAAATCCCTATTTTTATCTCCGACTACGTCCTGTCCACCTACGGCACCGGTGCCATCATGGCCGTCCCCGCCCACGACGACCGGGACTGGGAGTTTGCCAAGAAGTTCGGCTGTGAGATTATCGAGGTGGTCTCCGGCGGGGAGGACGTCCAGAAGGCCGCCTTTACCGCCAAGGACGAGACCGGCATCCTGGTCAACTCTGACTTCCTCAACGGCCTGACCGTGAAAGACGCCATTCCCGTCATTACCAAGTGGCTGGAGGAGAAGGGCATCGGCGAAGCCAAGGTGAACTTCAAGCTCCGTGACTGGGTTTTCTCCCGTCAGCGTTATTGGGGCGAGCCCATCCCCATGGTCTACTGTGAGACCTGCGGTTGGCAGCCTCTGCCCGAGGACCAGCTTCCCCTGCTTCTCCCCGAGGTGGAAAGCTACGAGCCTACCGATGATGGTGAGAGCCCCATCTCCAAGATGACAGACTGGGTGAACACCACCTGCCCCCACTGCGGCGGCCCCGCCAAGCGGGAGACCGACACCATGCCCCAGTGGGCCGGTTCCTCTTGGTACTTCCTGCGCTATATGGACCCTCACAACAAGGAGGCCCTTGCCTCGAAGGAGGCCATGGACTACTGGTCCCCTGTGGACTGGTACAACGGTGGCATGGAGCACACCACGCTCCACCTGCTGTACAGCCGCTTCTGGCATAAGTTTCTTTATGATATTGGCGTGGTCCCCACCAAGGAGCCCTATGCCAAGCGCACCTCCCATGGCATGATTCTGGGTGAGGGCGGCGAGAAGATGTCCAAGTCTCGTGGCAACGTGGTCAACCCCAACGACGTGGTGGCAAAGTTCGGTGCCGACACCATGCGGATGTATATCATGTTCATCGGCGACTTCGAGAAGGCCGCCGCCTGGAGCGACAACGCCGTAAAGGGCTGTAAGCGCTTCCTGGACCGGGTATGGAACTTGGCCGAGAGCTGCTCGGACGGCTTGGCCTACACCCCCGCCCACGAGAGCGCTATCCACAAGACCATCAAGAAGGTCTCCGACGACATCGAGGCCATGAAGTTCAACACAGCCATTGCCGCCCTTATGGCCCTGGTCAACGACTTCTCCACCGGCGGCTGTACCAAGGGCGACATGAAGACCCTGCTTCTCATGCTCTCCCCATTTGCCCCCCACATGGTGGAGGAGCTGTGGGAGATGTTGGGCTTTGCCGGGGAGGGCTTGGCCTGCCAGCAGGCCTGGCCTGCCTATGACGCCAGCAAGACCGTGGATGAGGCCGTTACCATGGCCGTCCAGGTGGGCGGGAAGCTCCGTGGCACAGTCGTTGTCCCCGTGGACAGTGAGCAGGACTTGGTTTTGGCCGAGGCCATGAAGGACGCTAAGGTAAAGAAGTTTACCGAGGGCATGGATATCGTGAAGGTCATCCTGGTAAAGAACAAGCTGATCAATTTGATTGTGAAGCCCAAGGCTTGAGTATGTGAATCTTTCTCTTGACAAGGATAAAGATTTTGAATATAATAATTCTGTTAAAGCCATAGGTATGGCCCTTTTGTGATGGGAAATCTCCCGTTACCTTGGAGGGAGGGAAAATAGATGTCGGAAATCCATGTGAGAGAAAACGAGTCTCTGGACAGCGCCCTGAAGCGTTTTAAGCGTAGTTGCGCCAAGTCCGGTGTGCTTGCCGAGGTCCGTAAGCGTGAGCATTACGAGAGCCCCAGCGTCAAGCGCCGTAAGAAGTCCGAGGCTGCCCGGAAGAACAAGAAGAAGTTCTACTAAGCCCTCAAAGCGCCGCATCCTGCCGGATGCGGCGCTTTTTATTTTTGGTTGATTTTACAATCAACCATTTTGAAAATCTAACTTGAAATTTCTACTGGGGAGTAGCTGACGGCTACTCCCTTTTCCTTTCCATTTCATAGCCGATGAATACCCCGCGGAGCTGGAGCTGTGACCCGGTCAGCGTAAAATATCCTCCAATAGATCGTCCACCTGGGGATAGGCCATAAGGGCGAAGCGGACCCCGTGCCGCCGGGCCACGGCCAACTTTCGCCGGATGGAGGCCGCGTCGTCAAAGAGGACGAAGTGGGTCCCGCTCCGGCGGCTGGTGTAGGTGAAATACTGGGCGCACAGCTCAGTGGAGAAAAAAACGGCGGGGGAAAGCCGCGCCCGTAGCTCCGCCAGCTCCCGGCGGTTCAACTCGGTGCCGGTCCCGCTGGGGGAGGGGAGGGAAAAGTCCATGGATGCCCGTTCCACTGCCAGGACCACCCGCTCCCGGCCAAAGCGCCCGGCGGCCTCCTCCAGCCGCTGGGCCAGTGTACCGCCGGATAAGGCGCTGGAGAGGAGGACCCTGGCGGAGGGGACCTTCTCTCCGAAAATTTCGGGCACATAGCAGGTGAGTCCCTGTTGGACGCAGACCTGCCCCAGACGTTCCAGCAGGCGGGACAGGGCTGCGGTATAGCCACCCTCCAGGTCGCAGAGCACCCCGGAAAACTGCCGGGCAGCGCACTCCTGGACCACCTCCCGGCAGAAGGGACCGGGGTCCCCCCGGCCGTCAAAGCCCCGGTCGTCCAGGGCCATGAGTCCGCCGCGGGGAGCGACGGGCAGGCTGGACCGAAACAGATGGGGGCCGCCCCCGATGCGGTAAGCCATGTGGGCGATGGGGAGCTGGGTCTCCTGGGCCTCCCGAAGGCGGCCGGGGGGAGTGGAAAGAATTAGGGTGAGGTCGGATTGCATAATGGGGTACCCCCTTGTCGGTATTCTTACAATATGGTATACTATTGAACGGAATTTTTTGATGGTATCAATCTATTCCTCAAAGAGAAAAAATAGACAAAGAGGAGGGGACTCCATGGCCTTTTCCCTGGTGGCTGACCAGCGGTTTCAAAATATTTTTCAGTTGGAGCCTGCCAAGCTGGCAGGGGCGGGGATTCGCCTGGTGCTGGCCGATTTGGACAACACGCTGACCCCTTATTCCTCTGAGACCCCCACCGAAGAAGTCCGCCGGTGGAAGGAAGGGTTGGAGCAGGTGGGGATTCGCCTCTTCGTGGTGTCCAACAGCCGGAAGGCTACCCGGGTGCCCAATTACTGCAAGGCTTTGGGAATCGGCTTTGTCCGCCATGCGGGCAAGCCGGGGACCGACGGCTTTCGCCGGGCTCTGGAAACGTGCGGCTGTACCGCCGACCAGGCTCTCATGGTGGGAGACCAGATTTTCACCGACGTGCTGGGAGCCAAGCGGGCGGGCATCAAAGTCGTTTTGGTGGAGCCCATTGAGCTGGCGGGAAACCCTGGCCGCTACCTACGGTACGCCGCCGAGTGGCCCTTCCGTACCCTGGCCAAGAAAGGAAATTGACCTTGAGCGTAAAATTCGGACCTGCAGGAAACGCCGAGAGCTTTTCCGCAAAATATAAATCCTCCCTGGATGCCCCCGCCTGGTTGGCGGGATTGGGCCTGGACTGCTACGAGTACCAGTGCGGAAAGGGGGTCAACGTGGGGGAGGAGACTGCCAAAAAACTGGGGGAAAAAGCCCGGACGGCAGGCATCGCCCTTTCCCTCCACGCACCTTATTTTATCAACCTGGCTAACGCTGAGACCGTGGATAAGACGGCGGGTTATGTCCTGGCCGCCTGCGAGGCCGCAGACTGGATGGGGGCCACGCGGGTGGTCATCCACACCGGGGCTTTGATGAAGCGCACCCGGCAAGAAGCTCAGGCTACGGCCCTTACCGTTCTGCCGGAAATCATCCAACGGTGCGATGCCGCCGGGTACGGTCACATTACCCTCTGCCCAGAGACCATGGGAAAAATAAACCAGCTCGGGGATCTGGAGGAAGTTCTGGAGCTGTGTGCCCTGGACGACCGTCTGCTGCCCTGCGTGGACTTCGGCCACCTCTGCGCCCGCTCCCTGGGTGCCGACCAGGGCCCGGAAGCCACCAAAAAGATACTGGACCGCATGGCGAGCGTCTTGGGGGAGAAGCGGGCCTCCCACTTCCACAGCCACTTTTCCCGCATCGAGTTCACCCCAAATGGGGGGGAGAAATGCCACCGCACATTTGCCGATCACGGGGGCTACGGCCCGGAGCCCGAACCCCTCATGGAGGAGCTGGCCCGCCGTGGATGGAGCCCAACCATTATCTGCGAATCCGCCGGTACCCAGGCCGAGGACGCGCTGACCATGAAGAAGCTGTACGAAGGTTACTTGCGCTGACGGGAAAGGAGGCGGCGAGGCATGGACGGGAAGAACATTGCGATTTGGTTCTGTATTTTTCTGCCGCTCCTTCTTACTCTGGCGGAGAACCGAAGGCGGCGGACCCAAATCATACAAAAACGAGCCAGGATCGGGCGAAAGGAGCGACGGGAAGAAATGAACGAACTTATTCAGCATTGTCTGGGCAAGCGGTGCCTTATCCATGTGGGAGGTGGCTGGGAAAGCAACGTCACCGGAGTGGTAGAGTCCATCGAGGGAAACTGGCTCTCGGTGCGTATCGACAAGACGGTGGAAGTGGTGAACCTGGACTATATCAGCCGCATCCGTGAGCTGCCGGAGAAGAAGAAATGAAGAAAAAACAAGGTTTGGCCCCATCCTCGCCCCTTTGGAGGAAAAGGATGGGGGTTCCGGGGAACTCCAC
>JAHHSF010000092.1 GCA_020025375.1 Oscillospiraceae bacterium
GGGCGTTGATCAGGCCGATGACGCCCAGGTGCTTGGCCATGTTCTTGGTGTGCTGCAGGATCAGCTGGCGGTGCTTCTCCTCCAGGTGCATGGGGGGATAGACCGCAATGGAGTCGCCGGAGTGGACACCGGCCCGCTCCACGTGCTCCATGATGCCGGGGATCAGCACGTCCTCGCCGTCGAAGACGCCGTCCACCTCCAGCTCACGGCCCATCAGGTACTTATCCACCAGGATGGGGTGCTCCTGCACGGTCATGTTGATGATACGCATGAACTCCTCGATGTTGCGGTCGGAGTAAGCAATCTCCATGCCCTGGCCGCCCAACACGTAGGAGGGGCGGACCAGCACGGGGTAACCCAGCTCGTGGGCGGCCTCCAGGGCCTCCTGGGTGGTGAACACGGTGCGGCCCTTGGCACGGGGGATATTGCACTTGGTCAGGATCTCGTCGAAGCGCTCCCGGTCCTCAGCGGCGTCCACACCGTCGGAGGAGGTGCCCAGGATACGCACACCCATGTCGGTGAGGGCCTTGGCCAGCTTGATGGCGGTCTGGCCGCCGAACTGGACCACGGCGCCCCAGGGCTTCTCCTGCTCCACGATGTTCTGCACGTCCTCGGCAGTCAGAGGCTCGAAGTAGAGCTTGTCGGCCACGTCGAAGTCGGTGGAGACGGTCTCGGGGTTGTTGTTGACGATGATGGTCTCGTAGCCCATCTTCTTGAACGCCCAGACGGAGTGGACGGAGCAGTAGTCGAACTCGATGCCCTGGCCGATGCGGATGGGGCCGGAGCCCAGGACCAGTATCTTTTTCTTCCCGCTCTCGGCCACGTTTGCCTCGTTCTCCTTGTCGTAGGTGGAGTAGTAATAGGGGGTCTGGGCGTCAAACTCGGCGGCGCAGGTGTCCACCATCTTAAAGGAGGGGACAATACCGTAGCTCTCCCGCAGGGCCTTGATTTCCTTGCGGGTACGGCCGCACAGCTCCCCGATCCAGGTGTCGGAGAAGCCCATCTCCTTGGCGGCCCGGATATTGTCCTCCGTGACCTCCTTGCGGTAGAAGGCCTCCTCCATATCCACAATGGCCCGGAGGCGGTCCAGGAACCACACATCGATCTTGGTAATGCCGTGGATGACCTTGGGGGAGAAGCCACGGCGCAGGGCTTCGGCCACCACGAAGAGGCGCTCATCGTCCACGTTGGCCAGCTTTTCTTCAATTTCCTCGGTATACAGCTCGGCCAGCTTATCCATGCGGAGGGAGTAGACGTTCTGCTCCAGAGAGCGGATGGCCTTCATCAGCGCCCCCTCAAAGGTAGGAGCGATGGCCATGACCTCACCGGTAGCCTTCATCTGGGTACCCAGGGTCCGGCTGGCGGTGGTGAATTTATCGAAGGGCAAACGGGGGATTTTCAGCACGCAGTAATCGATGGTGGGCTCGAAGAAGGCCGAGCTCTTACCGGTGACGGCGTTGGGAATTTCATCCAGAGTGTAGCCCAAGGCCACCTTGGTGGCCACCTTGGCGATGGGATAGCCGGTGGCCTTGGAGGCCAGAGCGGAGGAACGGGACACACGGGGGTTAACCTCGATGACGGCGTATTCAAACGAATCGGGGTTCAAGGCGAACTGACAGTTACAGCCGCCCTCAATCTCCAGGGCATTGATGATGTCCAGAGCGGCGGTGCGGAGCATCTGGAACTCCTTGGCGGCCAGGGTCTGAGTGGGAGCCACCACGATGGAATCGCCGGTGTGCACCCCCACGGGGTCCACGTTCTCCATGGAGCAGATGGTGATGGCGTTTCCGGCCGCGTCCCGCATGACCTCAAACTCGATTTCCTTCCAGCCGGCAATGCACCGCTCGATGAGGACCTGGCCCACACGGGAGAGGTGGATGCCACGGTCGGCGATTTCCCGGAGAGAGGGCTCGTCATAGGCGATGCCGCCGCCGGAGCCGCCCAGGGTATAGGCGGGGCGGACGATGACAGGGTAGCCGATGGAGGCGGCAAACGTGACGGCATCCTCCACGGTCTCCACCACGTCGGAGGTGACGCAGGGCTGACCAATGGACTCCATACAATCCTTGAAGCCCTGACGGTCCTCCGCCTTGCGGATAGACTCGGGGCTGGTGCCCAGCAGGCGCACGTTGTGCTCGGCCAGAATGCCCTGCTCGTGGAGGTTCATAGCCAGGTTCAGGCCGGTCTGCCCGCCCAGGGTGGGCAGGATGGAGTCGGGCTTCTCCTTCTCGATGATCTGGGTCACCGAGGCGATGTTGAGAGGCTCGATGTAAACGTGATCGGCAATGTCCTTATCGGTCATAATGGTGGCGGGGTTGGAGTTGACCAGAACCACCTCCAGACCCTCTTCCTTCAGGGCCCGGCAGGCCTGGGTGCCAGCGTAGTCGAACTCGGCCGCCTGACCGATGACGATGGGGCCTGAGCCCAGGACCAGGACCTTCTTGATAGCAGAATTCATGGGCATTACTGAGCGCCTCCCTTCATCATATCCACAAAGCGGTCAAAGAGCTTCCCGGTCCCCCGGTCCACAGTAAACTGGACGGAAAAGCAGTTGGGCCGCTGGTACTCCAGGCCTTCCACGGTGCCGTCGTTCAAGTTGGTGTAAGACAGGCTGGCCCCGGCGGGTGCGGCCTTCACCACATAGCCGTGGTTCTGGCCGGTGATGAAGAGCTTCCCGGTGGCAGTCTCCCGCACGGGGTGGTTCACGCCCCGGTGCCCGTAGGGGAGCTTTTCGGTCTCCCCCCCGGCGGCGAGCGCCAGGAGCTGGTGCCCCAAGCCGCAGGCGAAAAGGGGCAGAGTACTCTCATAGAGCTTCCTGACCTCAGCAACGGCGGCCTTGTTTTCGGCAGGGTCGCCGGGGCCCTCGGAGAGGACCACCCCATCGTAGCCGCCGGACAGAACGGTCTCAGCGGTAGTGGCGGCGGGCAGGAGGGTCACTTCACAGCCCCGTCGGCGCAGGCAGTCCACCATGGTGTTCCGGGCACCCAGGTCCAGAACAGCCACCCGGCAGACCTGCTCGCCTTCGGCGGGGAGGACTTCAGTCTCCTTCCTGGTGACAGTCTCCACGGCGCTGTCCAGCTTCCAGGCCCGGATGGCTTCCAGGACATCCGGGATAGAAAAATTCTCCGCACAGGTGAGCATACCCTTCATGGTACCCTGATTGCGGAGAATCTTGGTGAGGGCGCGGGTGTCCACGCCCTGGATTCCGGTAATATGATTGTCTCTGAGATAGTCGTCCAGGCTCCCCTGGCAACGGAAATTGCTCCCCCGGTAAGAAAGGGAACGCACAATAAAAGCCGACGCCCAAGGCCGGCCTGATTCCACATCTTCCTCATTGACGCCATAGTTGCCGATCAGGGGATAAGACATCACAATGCCCTGTCCGGCACAGGTAGGGTCGGTAAGGAGTTCCTGATACCCAGTCATAGAGGTGTTGAACACCAGTTCGCAGATCCGGTCGTCCGTCGCGCCGATACTCTGCCCTTCAAAGATGCTGCCGTTTTCCAGAATAAGAGTGGCCTTCATCCGAAGTTTCCCGCCTTTCTACATAATTTTATCCGATTTATTTTATCTCAAAACCGCCGCCGTGACAACCGGGTTTTCTACTTTTTTTTGCCCTTTTTTCAAAACTGTGGTTTCGACCAAAGAAGGTCTGTGGCTTCCTGGAAAAAACGCAGCGATATGTATATTGGAGGCCGGAGGCGACATACTGAAATCGAATCTTTTGCCGGGAGGTCTTTCCATGATTGTCGCCTTTTCCCGTACCATCATCCTATATCTGCTCATCATTGTGGGCATACGCCTCATGGGCAAGCGCCAGGTGGGAGAACTGGAGCCCTCTGAGCTGGTGCTGGACCTCATAATCGCCGACCTGGCCGCCGTGCCCATGCAGGACTTCGGCATCCCCCTCCTGGCCGGGGTCATTCCCATCCTCACCCTCCTCTGTATCACCATGATCCTCTCCCTCTTCACCATGCGGAGCCTGAAGTTCCGCGCCCTCATCTGCGGAGTGCCCAGCGTCATCGTGGCCGACGGGAAGGTGCGGCAGGCCGAGATGCGCCGCAACCGCTTCACCCTGGACGAGCTTATGGAGGAACTTCGGATGCAGGGGGTGGTAGATCTGACCACCGTAAAGTACGCCATTCTGGAAAATAACGGCCGGGTGTCCGTCCTCATGAAAGCCACCGAGATGCCGGTGACCGCTGGGCAAATGGGCCAGCACCCCACCGACCCCGGCCTGCCTGTCATCCTCATCAACGACGGGCGGCTCATTACGGACAACCTCGCGAGCCGGGGTCTGGACGATGTGTGGCTCCAGAAACAGCTGGAGGTCCATCATGTCCGCAGGGCCGACCAGGTCTTTCTCCTTACAGTGGATGAGAACAATACCGTCTATTTCGTACCCAAGGAGGCAAAGTCATGAAGCAGCTTGTGATTGCCCTGGGCCTTCTCGTCGCCCTCTTTTGCGCCACATTGGGCAACAGCCTCTATCTCCAGTCCCTGGCCGGAGAGGTTTCCACCCTTTTGGTGGACGCCGAGGCCAAGTGGCTGGAAAACGACCCGGACCGGGCCCTGGCCCTCACGGAGGAGGCGGAGGCCCTTTGGAAGCGCCATGAAGGCTATCTCCACACCACCCTGCGTCATTCGGACATCGACAGCGTGCATCTGGGCTTCCGGCAGACCCTTTCCTTCCTCCGCTATGAGGGGGAGGGAGAATACGCTGCCGCCAACGCCGTCCTTCTGGGCCAGCTCAAGCTGGTGGCGGAGCAGGAACAGTTTAATCTGAAAAACATCTTATAGACAGGCGGGGGAAAATGGTCTAATATGGAATAAACTTCACAAAGGAGATCGTTCCATGAAGATCGTCGTCATCGACGGCCAGGGCGGCCGTCTGGGAAAACTGCTCATTGAGGCCCTGCGGGCCAGGAAGATCCCTGGGGAAATCATCGCCGTGGGGACCAACTCCATTGCCACCGCCGCCATGGTGAAGGCGGGGGCGGACGCCGGGGCCACCGGGGAGC
>JAHHSF010000093.1 GCA_020025375.1 Oscillospiraceae bacterium
GGTCATGGCAAGGGCGTGGGCCGGCCCCGCCAGCTCCAGCTCCATAGAAAACTTCGCCCGGAGCCGTGCCATGAGGTCCGGTCCGGTAAGCCCGGTCCCCAGGGTCGAAATGACAAGCTTGGAGGGGTCGTGGGCGAAAAAGCCGGGATGGTTTTTTAAGCCGTCCCTGCCGTGGCAAAGGACGGAAAGATGGCGAAGGCCGGAAATTTGTCGGTCAAAATCTTCCAACTTTTTCGCCCAGGTGTGGAAAACTTCCTCCTTTTTCTCCTCCAAAAGCCGGATGCAGCCGTCTATGGAGGCCAAAAAGAGGTAAGAAGGGCTACTGGTTTGGAAGATTCCCAGGCTTCGCTGTACCTTGGCCGGGTCCACCAGGTTGCCCTGCCAATGAAGGATGGCGGTCTGGGTCAGGCTGGGGAGGGTCTTGTGCAGGCTCTGCACCACCAGGTCGGCCCCGGCGGCCACCGCCCCGGCCGGGAAGGGGGCAAAACCAAGGTGGGGACCGTGGGCCTCATCCACGATGAGGGTCACTCCATGGGCGTGGCAAAGCTTTGCCAGATGCGGCAGATCGCTCAGAACTCCCTCATAGGTCGGGGAGGTGAGGAAGAGGGCATGGGCCTCGGGATGGGCGGTCAGGGCCGCTTCCACCTCCTCCGGGGGCAGGGAGGCGGCCAGGCCGGTGACGGGGTCAGCGGGAGGCTGCAGAAAAATTGGGGTCAGGTCCAAGAGCTCCAGACCGTGATAAAGGGACTTGTGGCAGTTTCGGGCCACCAGAAGGGTGGCCCCCCGGGGCAGGGCGGCGTGGAGGGCGGCCAGAATACCGCCCGTGCTGCCGTTGACAAGATACCAGGTCCGCCCGCTGCCCCAGAGGGCGGCGGCCCGGGCCATGCTCTCGGCCAGGATGCCCTCCGGGTCGTGGAGGTCGTCGAAGCCATCGATTTCGGTCACGTCCAGGTCCCAGGGCAGGCCGGGCGTATGGAGGGCACGGCGCTTGTGGCCGGGCATATGAAAGGGCTGGGCAGGCCCGGCGGCGTAGTCGGCCAGACGTTGGGCGAGAGAGCGGTCCATGTGGCGGCACCTCCTTCGGGTTTCTTTCGTTGGCACTGTGGCAGCGGCCTTTCAGGCTATTATATCTTACCCGGCAGGGATGTCAAGAAAAATGATTTTTTGTTGATGTACGAAAACGTGCAACAAATGAAAAAATCCCGCCCCAAATAAAAGGCGGGATACGATGAAAAAGACACAGCATTACGCACTCAACCAGTACGACCCCGAGGACAATTTTCTCCGCACTAATTTCAACGCGGACAACGCCAAGCTCGATACCGCCCTAAAAACGTTGGACGACAAGGCCAATTCCAAGGCGGACGGGGCCACTACCCAGGCGGCCCTGGCCCAACTGAGCCAGCGGGTGGACGGCAAGGCGGAGCAGAGCGCCGTGGATGCCGGTTTCGCCGCCCGGGACCAGATCCTGGCCCAAAAGTGCGAGGCATATTTCGGGAGCTATACCGGAAACGGAGTGGAAAAACGAGTGATTTCCATTGGTTTTACGCCCAAGGCGGTCATTGTTAAGAAGCCTGATAATGACCTCAATTTCGGCAGTACCGAAGAGCTGAAGCGCCTGATCGCCATTGCAGTCCAAGGGGTAACGGGCAATATCCTCAATGTGGTGGAGAATGGCTTTCAGGTGGCGAACCATGGGCATGTAAACGGAAACAATCAGACCTATGTTTATTTTGCATTCAAATAAACAAAATAGGAACAGAAAAAGACCTGCGGGCCAAAGCCCGCAGGTCTTTTTTGCTTTTCAGCGCAAGTTTAAATCAAGGCTCTGCCTTTTGTCAGCTGCTATCAGCAAACTTCCAGGTCTCGCCGCTCACAGCGGTATTCAGCCCACTGACAAACTTGCCCTTCTCAACAACGGTCTGCTTTTCGTCGGCGGTGTTGATGAGCGGCAGGGTCTTCTTACCGATAGTCTCGGTAACATTCCCAGCCAAAATGATTCACCTGCCACCGACAATCACAGTGTTGTTAAGCTTTCATCTCGTTGTTCACATCGACAACAATCAGGACGTACTCAGTGCCAGCGCCGTTGAGGATGTAGCTGACGTTGTCAACGTAAGTGCCGTCTTCCAGCTCCTGAGCCAGCTCGATGGAACCGCCCTCAAAGCCGGCAGTGTCCTCGGAGTCAATGAACAGGATGGTGGTGTCGTCGGTCATCTTGGTCACGCCAGTGCCAACGATCTGGATCTTCTTGTCGCCGTCGTAGCCAGTGACAGCGGAAGTGGTGGCAGTAACGCTCTCGACGTTCTTCACGGTGGCGTTGTCCACAGTGTCAAAGGTCACGAGAGTGCCGGCCTTGAAGTCCGCAGCAGCATCATCGGTCTTAGCCTTGGCGACGACCTCGCCGTCAGCAGTCCAGATGGTAAAGTTCAGGTAGTTCTTGCCACCCTCGACGGTGCGGTAAGAATCGGCGGTCAGGTAGCCGTAGGTGTTGCCGGTAAAGGTGTCAGGCAGCTTAATAGAGGTGTTCTTAGGAGTGATGACGGCGACCTTGGCGTAAGAGAAGCCGCCGTCCTTGGAGGCCAGAGCGGCACCGGCATTGTAGTTGCCAACGGCCAGGTCCTTGGCTTCCTTACCGGAAATGACCTTGGCCTTGTTGCCGGCGTTGGCGCCATCCACACTGCCCTTGTACTCAGCCACGAAGACCACAGCGTCGTCAGCCAGCTCATAGCCGCCGACCTTCTCAATGGTGGAGCGGCCGGAGGGCGCGGTGGCACCATAGCTGTCATAGCCGGCCATGTTGTCACCATCAACCGCAGTCAGGACGTACTCGTCGTCGTTGTTCACCTTGTAGGTGACCATCTTGCCAACCAGAGCGGTGTAGTCTTCGTCAGTGACAACGCTCTTCTTGGTGCCGTCGGTGAAGAGCAGGGCGGCCTTGGCGTCGCCAGCGCTCTCCCAGTTGTTGCCAGTCTTCGCAGTAGCATTGTACACGAAGGCGATGTCGGTGGTGTAAGAGTCGCCGTCGGTGACCTTAGCGTAGTACACGTGGGTGCCGAAAGCGATGTAGTCGATGACATCGTTCACGTTCAGGGTGGTGTCGGAAGAGTTGGTCATCCACTCGCCGTTAATCATCCACTTGCCAGTCTTGGAAGCGGTCACGGTGCCGGTGGAAACCTCGGCCAGAGCCACGTTGTCCATATCCTTAGCGGTGTACTTGGCCTCGGTGAAGCAGACATAGTCACCCTTGGCGATGTTCTCGTCCATGGTGATATCATCAAACTTCTTGGTCTTCACGCCGTTGTCCATGGTCAGGGAGTCCTTACCCATGTAAGTGACCTTGGCCAGGGTGAAGGGGGTGACGATGGCGACATCGGCCTTGCCGTTGCCGTCGTTGTCGATGAGCTTCACGGAAGCGGTGGCAGACTCGGTGGTGAACGGATCGCCGGTGGCAAACTCTGCAGCGCCGAAGCCACGCTCGACCTTGTAGGAGGTGCCGGCCAGCTTGACCTTGCCGTTCTCAACATCGCCCAGATCGTCCCAATAGCCCTCGGCCAGAACAGAGCTGTCCTGAGCAAAGATGCCGTAGACGACCTCGTCGCCGCCCGCCTGGGCAATGACGCGGACATTCATGCCGAACAGGTCGGTGAAGTCCTTATCAGTCTTAAAGGTCATCTCAGCGGCGCCATCGCCGGTCTCGACCACGACGGTGTACTTCCAGTTCTCCTTGACGGAATCGTAGGTGAACTCGGCCATCACGCCCTCGGGAGCCTTGCCGTAGGTCTCAAACTTGTCGGACAGGATGGTCTTATCCTTGATCTCAACAGCCTGAGACACGCCGGTGCCGTTGATGATACCGACCAGCTCGTACTTGACCATGTCGGCCTGGATGCCGTTGAAGATCATCTGAGCAGCGTTGTCACGGCTCAGAGGAGCGTCGGCCAGAGCGGGCACGCCCTTGTACAGGCCGCGGGTGCTGGCGACCACGCCGATGTTGATGGCCCAGTTGGCGTCGTTGACGAACTTCTCGGTCTGAGCGTTGTAGCCCATGGCGATGAGGATCATCTTGGAGGCCTCAACGGTGGTCACGGCCTTGTCGGGGTTGAAGTTGCCGTGGTTGTCGCCGGCCACGATGCCCGTGTTGGTGCAGTAGTCAATGTAGCCGGAAGCCCAGTGACCCTTGGTGTCAGGGTACAGGCCGCCGCCGGACAGGTTGGGATCGGTGCCGCCGTTCAGGGCGACGCAGATCATCTTGGCCATCTCGGCACGGTTGACGATACGGTCGGGGTCGAAAGAACCGTCGTCGTTGCCCTTGATGATGCCAAGGGCGACCATGGTGTTCACCGCGTCAGTGTGCTTGATGTCCTCAGCATCACTGAACTCGGCGGCGCTCGCGCCCACGGCCATCATGCCAACCAGCATGAAAGCGGAGAGGGCGAGAGACAGCGCTCTCTTGAGATTCTTCATATGCAGAATCCCTCCTTCTAAAATTTGGCGGAAAGCCGTGGGCCCTTGTGCCGCAATGCTTCAACACAAATTCAGGGCTGAGTGGCTCCCCTTGCCTTGTGCCCATGATACAACCACATTCCCCTCTTCGTCAAGAGGTTGATCGCATTTGTAACAAACCTGTAAGAAAGGAAAAAGTCCGTGGTATCAAGGGTTCTAGAGGTTAGACGAAGGAGAGGGAGAAAAGTTCCCGCCACGCAAAAATTTTATGCAGGAAATCTTTTTCTGTCCAACAGCGAAGGAATTTTCAATAAAAAAAGCGGCTCGACGCAGCCGTCCAATAGAGTATGATAAATAATGGGAACAAAGCATAAGGCTGTACGTCTAAGCATACTGAGAGGTAAGCTTTGACTGTAAGGTTTCCTTAAGAATTTGTCACTTTTCTGTAATTTACCCCCACCAAACAAGCTGCTATAATATAGGTACACTAAAATAGGAGGACTACGAATATGGCTGAACAAGTGACCGCCGCGGTGGAGCAAACTCCCCAGGCCCCCGCTACCCCTTCCAC
>JAHHSF010000094.1 GCA_020025375.1 Oscillospiraceae bacterium
CACCTACGGCTGTCAACAGAACGAGGCGGATTCCGAGCGCCTGCGGGGCTATCTGGCCCAGATGGGCTATCAGTTCACCGATCAGGAGGCCCTGGCCGACGTGATCGTCATCAACACCTGCGCCGTGCGGGAGCACGCAGAGCTTCGGGTGCTTGGCAATGTGGGTGCCCTGGTCCATACAAAGCGGAAGAAACCCAGCCAGATCATCTGCCTCTGCGGCTGCATGGCACAGGAGCCTGAGATGGCGGAGAAGGTCAAGCAGTCCTACCGCCACGTGGACCTGGTTTTCGGCCCCCACGCCCTCTGGCGGTTCCCGGAATTTCTTCTCCGCATCCTCCGCCGCCGGGGCCGCATCTTTGAGACCGCCGACGACCCCGGCGCCATTGCTGAGGGAATCCCCGTGGTGCGGCAGAGTGGGGTAAAGGCATGGGTCTCGGTCATGTATGGGTGTAACAACTTCTGCTCCTACTGCATCGTCCCCTATGTCCGGGGCCGGGAGCGGAGCCGGGAGCCCGAGGTGATTTTGGAGGAGGTTCGTCAGCTGGCCGCCGAAGGATATAAAGAGATCAACCTCCTGGGCCAGAATGTGAACTCCTACGGCAAAGACCTGGGGAAGAAGATGGACTTTGCGGACCTTCTGCGGGCCATCAACGACATTCCCGGGGACTTCCTCATCCGCTTTATGACCAGCCACCCCAAGGACGCCTCAGAGAAGCTCTTCGATGCCATGGCCCAGTGCGAGAAGGTTGCCCCCGCCCTTCACCTGCCCTTCCAGGCCGGGTCCGACCGGGTGCTGAAGGCCATGAATCGTGGCTACACCTATGAAAGTTATGTTAATCTTGTTAACCAACTCCGAGCCCGTATTCCCGACATCGTTCTCACGTCTGATGTGATTGTGGGCTTCCCCGGGGAGACCACCCCGGAGTTCGAGGAGACCCTCCGCCTGGTGAAAGAGGTGCGGTACGATGCCCTCTTTACCTTCATCTACTCCCCCCGCGCCGGCACTCCCGCCGCCAAGATGGACGATCCCATGTCTAAAGAGGAGAAGATGGCCAACTTCCAGCGGCTGGTGGACACCCAGAACGCCATCTCCGCTGAGAAGCACCAGGCCTATGTGGGCAAGACCCTCCGCTGCCTGGTGGACGGAATAGGAGAGGATCCCCGGAACAATCTCAGCGCCCGCACCCCTGGCGGCCGCCTGGTCCACCTGTCCGGTGATAATTCTCTTATTGGAACTTATGTCAACCTAAAGATTGTCAGCGCCACCACCTGGGCTCTCTTTGGAGAGCTGGTATAAGCAAACACATGAAGGAGGCGCCTACCATGGCCCAGATGACCCCAATGATGCAACAGTATATGAGCTTGAAGGCCCAATACCCGGACTGTCTGCTCTTTTTCCGCTTGGGCGATTTCTACGAGATGTTCAACGAGGACGCCCGCCTGGCCTCCGAGGCGTTGGACCTCACCCTCACCACACGGGATCGAAACAAACCCAAGGAGGAGCAGACCCCCATGTGCGGGGTGCCCTACCACTCGGTAGACGCCTACCTGGCCCGGCTCATCGCCAAGGGCTATAAGGTCGCCATTTGCGAACAAATGGAGGACCCTGCCGCCGCCAAGGGCATCGTGGAGCGGGACATCATCCGCATCGTCACCCCCGGTACCGCCATGGATGCCACCATGCTGGAGGAGGGCAAGAGCAACTACATCGCCGGGGTCTATCTGGATTCCAAGGCCGCCGGCGTGGCCTTCTGCGACCTGTCCACCGGGGAGTATCTGGCCACCGCCCTCCATGGGAGCAATCTGCCCGGCCAGATTATCAGCGAGTTTGGCCGCTTCGCCCCCGCCGAGGCCGTTTTGTCCCCCGAGGCCTTTTCTGATCCCCTCCTGGCCCGGGCGCTGGAGGAGAAATTCTCCTGCCACCGGGAGGCCCTGAGCGAAGCCCGATTCCGTCCCGACGTGGCGGGGGAGGCGGTCCGCAAGCAGTTCCGCAATCCCACGGAGGAGCTGGACCAGGTGGAGCGCGCCGCCCTTCAGGCGGTGGGGGGGCTGCTGTCCTACCTCTATGAGACCCAAAAAACCGACCTGTCCCACATTACCCATCTAAGCTACTATGTGGGCGGGGAATACATGGAGCTGGACCTCACTGCCCGCCGGAACCTGGAACTCACCGAGACTTTGCGGGCCAAGGAAAAGAAGGGCAGCCTCCTCTGGGCCATCGACAAGACCCGCACACCCATGGGCGGGCGGCTCCTCCGCTCCTGGCTGGAGCGGCCCCTTCTCTCCCCGGTGGCCATCGGGAAGCGGCAGGACGCAGTGGCCGAGCTGGTGGCCCAGCCTGTGGCACGTCAGGAGCTGGCCCTGGCCTTACGCCAGGTGGGAGACCTGGAACGGCTCATCGGCCGGGTGGTCTACGGCTCCGCCGGAGGGCGGGACCTGCGGGCCCTGTCCGAAGGGCTGGGGAAACTCCCCGGCCTGCGGGAGCTTTCTTCCGGGTTCACCAGCGCTCTCCTCACCCAGGTGCGAGAGGAGATGGACGACCTTGCCGCCCTGCGGGAACGGCTGGATGCCGCCCTGGTGGACGAGCCCCCCATCACCGTTCGGGAAGGGCGGCTCATCCGGGACGGCTTTGACCCCGAGGTGGACCGGCTCCGGGCCGTCCAGTCCGGGGGGGCCTCCACCATTATCGCCATGGAGGAGCAGGAGCGGGAGCGCACCGGCATCAAGAATCTCCGAATCAAATTCAACAACGTCTTTGGC
Source organism: Oscillospiraceae bacterium (assembly GCA_020025375.1). Lineage (GTDB taxonomy): Bacteria > Bacillota > Clostridia > Oscillospirales > Oscillospiraceae > JAHHSE01. Next base: position 2,761 of record JAHHSF010000094.1, read on the forward strand.
TACTACATTGAGGTCTCCAAGTCCTATGTGGACAAGGTGCCCGAGGACTATATCCGCAAGCAGACCACGGTGAATGGGGAGCGGTACATCACTCCGGAGCTGAAGGAGATGGAGCACACCGTCCTCACCGCCAAGGACCGCCTGGCCGAGCTGGAGTATCAGCTCTTCTCCTCCCTCCGGGAACAGGCCGCCGGGCTGGTGATGGAGATTCAGGCCTCGGCCTCCGCCGTGGCCCATCTGGACGTGCTGGTCAGTTTCGCCACCGTGGCCGCCGACAACAACTACTGCCGCCCCCTGGTGGACCTGTCCGGGGCCATCGACATCACCGAGGGCCGTCATCCCGTGGTGGAAAAGATGCTGAAAAATTCTCTCTTTGTCCCCAACGACACCCGGATGGATGGGGGGGAGAACCGGCTTACCGTCCTCACCGGCCCCAACATGGCAGGTAAATCCACCTATATGCGCCAGGTAGCCCTCATCGTCCTCCTGGCCCAGATCGGCTCCTTCGTCCCCGCCCGGAGCGCCCGAATCGGCGTGGTGGACCGCATCTTCACCCGCATCGGGGCTTCCGACGACCTCACCGCCGGGCAGTCCACCTTTATGGTGGAGATGAGCGAGGTGGCCGAGCTCTTCAAGCACGCCACCGCTCAGAGCCTGCTCATTCTGGACGAGATTGGCCGGGGGACCTCCACCTACGATGGCATGGCCATCGCCCGGGCGGTGGTAGAAGCCTGCGCCGACAAGAAGCGGTTGGGGGCCCGCACCCTTTTCGCCACCCACTACCACGAGCTGACCGCCCTGGAGGGCCAGCTGGAGGGGGTCAAAAATTACCGGATCGCCGCCAAAAAGAAGGGGGACGACATTCTCTTCCTGCGGAAAATCGTCCCCGGCGGGGCGGACGAGAGCTTCGGCGTGGAGGTCGCCAAACTGGCCGGGGTCCCCAAAAAGGTTGTGGAGCGGGCGCGGGAAATTCTGGCAGAGCTGGAGGCCCAAGGCGGGCCGGTGCGCAGGGAAGCCCCCGTCCAGACCCAGGACCAGGTGGGCTTCGGGGATTTGGGGGCCAACGAGGTGGCGGAAATTCTCCGCAATACCGCCGTTGAGACCCTTACCCCCATTGAGGCTATGAATCTGCTCTATCAGCTCAAGCAGAAGCTGTAAGTGACAAAAAAGCCCCTCCGCCGACGGCGGAGGGGCTTTGGCATTTCAGGGTTACTTCTTCTTGGAAGCCTCACGCATACGGGCACCGTGGTCCAGCAGGCGCTTGCGGAGACGCAGGGTCTTGGGGGTGCACTCCAGAAGCTCGTCGTCGGCCAAAAACTCCAGGCACTGCTCCAGGCTCAGGGTCTTGGGGGTGGTGAGCCGCAGGGCGTCGTCAGAGCCAGAGGCACGCATGTTGGTGAGCTGTTTCTTCTTGCAGATGTTCACCGAGATGTCCTCCTGCTTGGGACACTCGCCCACGATCATGCCGGCGTAGACGGGCACGCCTGCGCCAATGAAGAGGGTGCCGCGCTCCTGGGCGTTGAAAAGGCCGTAGGTGACGGCCTCCCCGGTCTCAAAAGCGACAAGGGAGCCGGTGGACCGACGGGAGATCTCACCCTTCATGGGGGCGTAGCACTCAAAAATGGAGGCCATGATGCCCTCACCCTTGGTGTCGGTGAGAAACTCGTTGCGGTAGCCGAACAGGCCGCGGGAAGGGACCAGGAACTCCAGCTTCATGCGGTCGCCCACAGGGGTCATCTCCAGCAGGTCTCCCTTGCGGGAACCCATCTTCTCGATGACGGCGCCCACGCAGTCGGAGGGTACATCGGCCACCAGGCGCTCGATGGGTTCGCACTTCTTGCCGTCGATCTCCTGATAGAGCACGCGGGGGGGAGAGACCTGGAACTCATAACCCTCCCGGCGCATAGTCTCCATGAGGATGGACAGGCTCATCTCTCCCCGACCGGCCACGTTGAAGGCATCGGTGGAGTCGGTCTCTGTGACCCGGAGGGACACATCCTTCAGGGTCTCACGCATGAGGCGCTCCCGAATCTGGCGGGAGGTAACGAACTTACCCTCCCGGCCGGCGAAGGGGGAGTCGTTCACCGAGAAGGTCATCTCAATGGTGGGGGCGGAAATCTTCACAAATTCGATGGGTTCCACAGCGGAGGGGGCGCAGAT
>JAHHSF010000095.1 GCA_020025375.1 Oscillospiraceae bacterium
AGTTTCCTTCGGCCCGGCGACCTGTTCGGGGCCGCCGCTCTCTACAACCAGGAGCCCGACTATGTGACCACCCTCACCGCCCGCACCGACTGTGCCGTTCTTCTCCTGTCTCAGGAGACAATGGATGCCATCATGGCCCGGCGGCCTCAGGTAGGCAGAAACTATGTGACCTATCTGTCCACCCGCATCCGCTTTTTGAGCGGCAAGCTGGAGGAACTGGCCGGACCCACCGCCGAGGGCAAAGTGGCCCATTACCTTATGGCGAGGGCCGAGGCGGGCCGGGTCACACCCGACTGCTCCCTCACCGAGCTGGCGGGACGGCTGGGCATGGGGCGGGCCACCCTCTATCGGGCCCTGGACGCCCTGGAGGCGGAGGGGAACCTCCGCCGGGAAGGCAAGACCTTTATTTTGATTGGATATGGAAAGGATGACTGAAATGAAACGCAGACTGACCGCTCTGGCCGCCGTTGCGGCCCTCTCTCTGACCCTGCTCTCCGGCTGTTGGAGACAGGAGGGAAACCCTACCCCCACCCCTACGCCGAACCCCAGTGAAAGCGTCTCTCCTGTGGAAAAGACCAAGGTGAACGTGGCCATGCTCAACGGTCCCACCGGCATGGGAGCTGCCAAACTCATGTCGGACGCCGAGGCGGGGAACACCGAGCTGGACTATGCCTTCAACGTCTTTACCGCTAACGACCAAGTGACCGCCGCTCTCGCCAATGGTGAGGTGGATATCGCCGCCATCGCCACCAATGTGGCCGCCAATTACTACAACAAGACCAATGGGAGCGTCCAGCTTGCCGCCATCAACACCTATGGCGTGCTGAAAATTCTCCAGGGCGGCGAGGAGGCGACCATCGACTCCCTGGACGACCTGGCGGGGGAGACACTCTACGCCACCGGCAAGGGAGCAAACCCTGAGTTTGTCCTGAATTACCTCCTCGATGAGAACGGCCTGGACCCAGAGACCGACGTGGACATCCAGTGGGTTACCCCCGAGGAAGTCACCCAGGCCCTTCTCTCCGGGAAGACCCGGTTCGCCATGCTCCCTGTGCCCGCCGCCACCGCCGCCATGGCAAAGAGCCAGGGGGCCGTCAAGCTGGCCCTGGATCTGAACGAGGTCTGGGACGAGGTGGCCCCCGAGGGCAAGCTCACCATGGGTTGCGTGGTGGTCCGGGCGGAATTCGCCGAGAAGAACCCCGAGGCCGTCCGCACTTTCCTCAAGGAGTATGAGGCCTCCATCGACTATATGTCCGACCCGAATAATGAGGCCCTGTCCGGTTTTCTGAACCCCGCCCAGCTTCTGGAGCAGTACGGCCTCGTCCCCTCGGCCGCCATCGGCGTCAAGGCTCTGCCCCAGGCCAACCTGACCTTCGTGTCTGGGGCCGAGGACCTGCGGAACGCCATCCAGGGCTATTACGAGGTCCTCTACGCCGCCAACCCCGCCTCCATCGGCGGCGGCATCCCTGACGACGGATTCTATTTTGAGTAAAAAGGTGTTGCGGACCCTGCTTCCCCTGGCATTCTGGCTCCTGTTGTGGGAACTGGCCGCCGGACTGGTGGGGCAGGAGTTCGTCCTCCCCGGGCCGGGCCGGGTTTTCGCCGTGTTTTTGGAGCTGGCTGGGCAGGAGACATTCTGGCGTACCGTGTTTCTCTCCCTGGCTCGGATGGTGGGGGGAATCCTCATGGGCACCCTTTTGGGGGTGATTCTGGCCGTCCTGGGCCAGGTCAGCCCCTGGCTGGAGGGGCTCTTCGCTCCCGCCATCCAGGTGGTCCGGGCGGTGCCTGTGGCCTCCTTTATCCTGCTGGTCCTTCTGTGGGTGGAGCGGAACTGGGTCCCGGTGGCGGTCTCTGCCCTCATGGTCCTCCCTGTGGTCTGGGCCGCTGTGCGCCAGGGGCTGTCCGCCGCCGACCCTCAGCTTTTGGAGCTGGCCCGGTGCTACCGCATGAGCCGGTGGAAGACGGTCCGGCTGGTCTACCTTCCTGCCCTGGCCCCTGCCTTTTCCACAGGGCTTGCCACCGCCATGGGCCTGGCCTGGAAATCCGGGGTGGCCGCCGAGGTCCTCTGTACCCCCAAGGTGGGTCTGGGAACCGAAATTTATGGGGCACGGCAGGCCCTGGAGAGCCCTGAGCTCTTCGCCTGGACCTTGGCTGTGGTGGCGCTCAGCCTGCTCATGGAGCGGTTGGTGCGCCGGATGCTGAGAAAGGGGGGAGCGGTATGATCGGGCTTCAAAACGTGACGGCGGGCTATGGGGAGCGAAGGGTTCTGAACAACACCACGCTCACTTTGGCCGAGCGGGGCATTACCGTCCTCACCGGGCCCTCCGGGGAGGGAAAGACCACCGTCCTCCGCCTTCTGGCGGGGCTGGAACGGCCCTGGTCTGGGGCGGTCTATCCAGCCCAACGACCCGCCGTTCTCTTTCAGGAGAACCGCCTCTTCCCCCAGCGGACCGTGGCCCAGCATCTCACCGACGTGCTCCCCAGCCAGCGTTGGGGGGAGGTTTCCCGCTGGCTGGCCCTGGCCGACCTGGTCGGGGAGGAGGAGACCTTGCCCATGGAACTGTCCGGGGGCATGGCCCGGCGGCTGGCACTGGTTCGGGCCCTGGCCCTGGGGGGAGACTGCCTTTTTCTGGACGAGCCCTTCACGGGAATCGACCGGGAGCGCCGGGAGGTCTATTTGAAGCTTCTGGCCCGCTGGCCTGTCCCCGTCCTGCTCATCACCCATGACCCCGCCGAGACCATTGGGGCTGCGAAGGGCATCTCGTTGTAAAACCAGTGTATCCACCCTTTGCCCTGCATTGTATAGGGGTTGAGAATATGTCCCTATGGAACGTCGCTGTACGGATGCTCCTTTTTTGCCGGAAAAAGCCTGGACTTCCACCGGGTTTTTGGAGGATTTGCTCCTCCCCTCCTTTCCTTTTTTGTGATAGAATAGACAATAAAATCCTTTTAGGAGGTCCAAGCGTATGATTCGTCACATGATTTTTTGGAATTATACCCCCGCCGTGAACGACACCCTGGCCGTGGTAGCCAACGTCCAGCAGAGCTTCCGGGACATGGTGGAAAAGATTGACGGTCTGGACTACGCCGAGGTGGACGCGGATCTGGGGGCCGGCACCCACGATCTGGGACTCTACTGCGAGTTCAGCTCCTGGACCGCCCTGAAAAATTACTATACCCACCCCCTCCACATGGCCTTCCGTACCCGGATGAAGGACTGCCTCACCGACCGGGTCTGCGTGGACTTGGAGGCGGGGAAATGAACAAAATTTCGGAGGAGATGATTGCCCTGGGAAGCACCCGGTCAGTCATCCGGGAGCTTTTTGAGTTCGGCAAGGTCCGGGCCGCCCAGGTGGGAGCGGAGAACGTCTTTGACTTCTCCATCGGCAACCCCAGCGTCCCCCCTCCCGCCATTGTCACCGAGACTGCCCTGGACCTGCTTCAAAACAGCGACCCGGTGGCCCTTCACGGCTACACCAGCGCCCAGGGAGACGCCTCTGTCCGGGCTGCCATCGCCGGGGACCTCACCGCCCGGTTTGGCATGGCATACTCCGCCGATGAACTCTACCTCACTGTGGGGGCCGCCGCCGCCCTGTGCTGCGCGTTCAAGGCCCTGACCTGCCCCGGGGACGAGTTTGTGGTCCTGGCCCCCTACTTTCCGGAGTACAAGGTATTTATCGAGAGCGTCGGGGCCAAGATGACCGTGGTCCCCGCCCAGCCCGCCGACTTCCAGATTGACTTTGACGCTTTGGACCGGGTCATCGGTCCCAACACCAAGGGGGTGGTGGTCAATTCCCCCAACAACCCCAGCGGCGTGGTCTACTCCCCTGAGACCTGCAAAAAGCTGGCCGACCTCCTGCGCGCAAAAAGTGCCCAGTTCGGCCACACAGTCTGGCTCATCTCCGACGAGCCCTACCGGGAGATTGTCTATGGGAATACCCAGGTCTCCTGGCTCCCCAGCCTGTACCGGGACACCCTGGTGTGCTACTCCTACTCCAAATCCCTCTCCCTGCCCGGAGAGCGGTTGGGCTACGTTCTGGTCCCCTCCGCCTCTCCCGACGCGGAGCGGCTTTACGCCGCCGTGGCCGGGGCAGGCCGGGCCTTGGGCTACGTCTGCGCACCCTCCCTTTTCCAGCGCATCGCCGCCAAGTGCGTGGGGTGTACCGCTGACCTGACGGTGTATGCCAAGAACCGCGCCCTGCTTCTGGAGGCCTTCGCCGCCTACGGCTACCCCTGCGTAGCCCCGGAGGGTGCCTTCTACCTCTTCCCCCGCACATTGGAAGAAGATGACCTGGCCTTCTGCGAAAGGGCCAAGGAATTTGACCTGCTTCTGGTACCCGGAAGCGGCTTCGGCTGTCCGGGCCATATGCGAATCTCTTACTGCGTTCCAACCGAGCGCATTTTGCGCTCCCTGCCCGCCTTTGAAAAGCTGGCAAAGCGGTATCATTGAGACAAAACACGCCCTCCTGCTTCTCGCAGGGGCCCATAAAACAGTTTTGGCGGCAGGTATTTTTACCTGCCGCCAATTGCATTGCAATGAGGTGTGCCGACCGCAGCTCATTTACCGCAGTAGATGATGAGCGCCCATCTCTATGGAAATGGCTCTGTTTGGGAACCCTGGCGCTTGAGATGCTGAATGGCACCCCTTGCCGGGGAACGGTCTTTTATCGGTTTTCTAAATATTCCTCCAGGCAGATCCCTTGTTCGTAGATCTCCTTGGCGGCATCCTTGCCCACGTAGCGGTAGTGCCAGGGCTCGTAGATGATGCCGGTAATCTCGCTCTTGTTGTTGGGGTTGCGGAGGATAAAGC
>JAHHSF010000096.1 GCA_020025375.1 Oscillospiraceae bacterium
AGGGAGGCCCGCTTCCGCTCCGCCTCCTTCACCATCTCATCGGCCATGGTCTGGGCAGTGAGCAGGGTCTTTCGCATGGCGTCCTCTGTGGAGCGGTACTCCTCCACCTTGTCCACAAGGACCTTCATCTTGGCCTTGAGGGCGGTATTTTCCTTATAAAGAGCGGTATAATCCTCGGTCAGAGTGTCCAGAAACTCGTCCACCATGGCCATGTTATAGCCGCCAAAGCTGGCTTTGGCAAATGCGTGCTCAGAAACCTCCTGAGGCGTCAGCATTCCAGTCCCCCCATTTCTTTCTGTATGCGCCTATCCTTCGCGCTTCTCAGAAGTATAAACCGTTGTTCTCCAACTCATCAATCAGATCCCCCAGAATGTCCACGTTGAAGGGGGTAATGATGTAGGTGGAGATGGCCACCTTCTTGATTTTGCCCTCGTTGGCATAGGCCACACCGGAAAGGAAATCCAGCAGCCGGCGGGCCACGTCCTTATTGGTGGATTCCAGATTCAGGACCACAGTACGCTTGTCCCGCAGGTGGTCGGCGATCTCGCTGGCGGTCTCGAACTTCTCGGGCTTCACCAGGACCACCTGGAGCTGGGTGGTGGTGTGGATATTGACCACCTTGTTGCTGCGGCGGGGCACCTCTGGCGCGTCGTACACACTGGCAGTCTGCTCCTTGACGGCGCGGCGCTCGGTGCGCTCGGGCACCCGGGAGACCGGCTCAAACTCATCAAAATCCTCTTCTTCATCCTCGTAGGGCCGGGCGAGGCGCTTCAGTTCATCCATAAGTCCCATATAGGTAGTTCCCCCTCTTATTTCTGCGGATGCATGGGAGGTCTCGCGCCAAAAAGGGCGGTGCCCACCCGCACATGGGTGGCCCCGCACCGGACGGCTTCTTCAAAGTCCCCGCTCATGCCCATCGATAGATATTTCATATCAGTTTCATTATCGCCCATTTCTTGTTTTATGTCAACAAAAAGTTTGCGCATTTTTTCAAAATACGGCCGGGCCTCCACGGGGTCATCCACCACAGGGGGGATGCACATAAGACCGAGCAGGCGGACATGAGGGGTCTGGGCGGCCTGACGGGCCAGGTCCCGCAATTCTCCCACGGGGCAGCCGCCCTTGCTCTCCTCATCCCCGATATTGACCTCTAAAAGGATGTCCTGGGTCACTCCAACCTTGGCGGCCTGGGCCGCGATGGCCTCCAGCAGGCGGGGGGAGTCCACCGACTGAATGAGGTCCACCCGGCCCACGATATACTTCACCTTGTTGGTCTGGAGGTGGCCAATGAAGTGGACCTCGGCCCCCTCGTAGGCGTTGTCCTCCAGGTGGGCGGTAAGCTCCTGGACCCGGTTCTCTCCGCAGACCGTGATGCCGGCGGCAATGGCTTCCCGGATGGTCTCCGAGGTCTGGACTTTGGTGGCGGCCACCAGGGTCACCTCCCCGGGGTCCCGGCCGGCCTCTTTGGCGGCGGCGTCGATTTTGGCCCGGACAAGCTTTACATTTTCTTCCACAGACATGAAAAACATCCCTTTTCTTTTTATATTCCAACGGCGGCGGTCATTTGACCACCTTGCCGTCGTAGAGGTTCTCGGCGGTGACGATGATCTCGTCCCCATCCCGGAGGGCCCGCTTGGTCTCATTCACGTTCTGGTCGTTCTGAAAGGGGGCGGGGGAAACAAGGAAAAAGTCCTCCTCCTCCGCCAGGATGGAGACCGGCTTCCACTCGGCCTGCATCCCTACCACGGCGTAGACCCCGGACTGCTGGATCTTGACCTCCGCCTTTGTCTTTGGATCGGTCACCGTCCGCTCCTCCACCCGGAGGGCGGTCTTGGGCACCCGGATTCCGGTCTGGCTGTCAAAAATAAGCTCTACCGTCTGCTTCCGCAGGAGGGTGACCTCGGAGAGAAAGCGGGTGGAGGAGAAGACCACCGCCACCTTGCCGTTCTCCGGGGCGCCGATACGCTCCACCAGCATGGAGACCTCCCCGGTGTAGTCCCGGGAAAATCGGACCAAAATCTGCCGCCCCTCGGTGAGACGGGCGGCCTGGGCCTCGGGCAGGGTCGCCCCAAAGTACCAGCGGGAGTGGGTAATGAGCTTGCCCAACTGCCCCGCCCCCTCCGGGACAGGCTGGGCCTTGACCCCCAGGAGCTGGGAGGGGGTCATCTCCAGCAGGGTCTCCGGGGTGAGGACGGTTTCAAATCCATCCACCTGGCCGGAGTAGACCCCCGGCTCACTCACCCGGACCTGGGCGGTGTCCTGCCCCGCAGCGCTCTTCAGGGCGGACAGCCGGGTCTTGGTCTCCTTCACCAGGGCGTTGATGCCCTCCACGCTCTCGGCGTTGTTGCTGTATGTATAGCTTCGGCGAAAGACCAGGTTTTTCAGCTCCATGGCATCCTCCTCCAGCTTGGAGTAGTTCTCCGTGGACACTCCGGCCCGGAGCTCCACCAGAGAGGTGAAGATGCTCTGGTCCAGCTGGGCGGCGTCGCTACTGTCGTTGTCCCGGCGGAGGGAGTATTCCATCTGTTCCAGCTCCAGCTCCAGCTGACGGATCTGGCTCTTCCGCTCCAGGGCGGCCTCATCCCGGTAGACCACGGCCACCGCCTCTCCCGCGGCCACTTTCTCCCCCTCATCGGGCAGGATGTCCACGATGCCGCTCTGGGGGGGCAGGACCTTCTCCCGCCGGACCACATAGCCGATGGCCTCGGCAGAATCGTCCACCGTGTGAGAGTAGCAGAGGGTGGAGACAAAGGGATTGGTGAGACTGCGGTAGGCATAGACCCCCAGGTAGAGGGCCAGGGCCAAAAAGAGAAGGGTCATAAGGATTCGGTTGAGGATGGCGCCTTGCTTCATACTGGAAGGTCCTTTCTAAGGGGCACGCCGCCTTATCCCCCGGAGAGATCCACCGGCCTTTCCGGAATAATGGTGGAGATAGCGTGCTTGTAAATTACATTCTGTCTGCCCTCGGCGTTGAGGCAGACCAGGAAGGAGTCGTGGCCGGTAATCTGGCCGCGAATCTGATAGCCGTTCATGAGGAAAACGGTGACGTTAAGGCGGTTCCGGCGGGCAGTAGTCAAAAATTTTTCTTGCAAATCGTTCGTAGGCATAGGATAAGCACGTCCTTTCTCTTTTCGGGAGCTGTCGCTCCTCTGTGCCTTTTATCCTAGTCCATGTGCACGCACAAATTCCGTCGAAGCCTGAAGGCAATGGGAAGTATTTGGTAATTTATCCCATTCTAAAGCCAAAGCCTCCCCATTCCGGCGAAACCAGGTGACCTGCCGCTTGGCGTACTGGCGGGAACGGAGCTTCACCCGGTCCAGGGCGGCCACCATGGGTTCCTCCCCCCGGAGGGCGGCGGCAAGTTCCTTGTAGCCGATGGCCTGCATGGCGGTGGCCGTGGGAGGGCCCCCGCTGTCCAAAAGGGAGCGGACCTCTTCCACCAACCCTTGCTCTACCATCTCATCCACCCGGCGGTCAATGCGCGCCCAAAGGTCTGCTCGGTTTACATAATTCAAAAAAATGGTGGCAGCCTCGTACCGGGGGGGGAGGGCCTGACTCTCCAGGTCGTGCTGGGTCATGGTCTTTCCGGTCTCATAGTAGACCTCCAAAGCCCGGAGGATACGCTTTTCGTCGCTCAGGTGGAGGCGGGCGGCCCGCTCCGGGTCGATGGCCTTCAGCGACTCATACAGGGGAGCAATGCCCTCCGCCTCCGCCCGAGCTTGTAATTTCTTTCGAATCTCCCCGGGAAAGGGGGCGAACCGGCGGCCCAAGAGGAGAGAGTCGATGTAGAGCCCGGTGCCCCCCACGACGAGGGGGACCTTGCCCCGGGCCAGGATATTGTCCACACAGGCGGAGGCCAGCTCCACGTACCGGGCCACGGAGAAGTCCTCGGCGGGGTCTGCCACATCCAGCATATGGTGGGGAACTCCGGCCATCTCCTCCACCGTTGGCTTGGCGGTGCCGATGTCCATGCCCCGGTAAACCTGCATGGAGTCAGCGGAGACCACCTCGCCCCCCAGGGCCTGGGCCAGGGCCACCCCAAGGGCGGTCTTGCCCGAGGCGGTTGGCCCGCAAATGACGATGACTTTGGGCGGCATAGGTTGGCTCCTTTCCGGTGCTGCGCACCCGAGAACAGGGGCTAAGGTCTGACGCAGACGAAACCCAGGCACCGGGACCTGCCCGGAGCGGCATTTTTCGCCGAGTCAGAACTTAGACACCGTTGTGGAGGGCGCAAAGCGTGGTGTCTTTGATGTGCTTGATTACGCCCGCTTGAACTGCTTTTCCAGCTGGCCCTTGGTCATCTCAATGGCCACGGGGCGACCGTGGGGGCAGTACTTGACCTCCCCCCGCATAACGGCGGCAGCCACCGCCTCCAGCTCTTGGGTGGCGGTCTTCCAGCCGCCCTTGATGGCGGCCTTGCAGGCCATGGTGTGGAGAAGCTCGTCCCTGGCCGAGGCCGGGTCGGCAGAGCCGGTGGTGAGCAGGCGGTTGGCCAGCTGGGAGAGGGTTTCCTCCACCCGGTCTGCGGGCAGGTCGAAGGGAATACGCCGTACCGTGACAGCGGCACCGCCGAAATCCTCCACCTCAAAGCCGTACCGCTCCAGAAGGGCGGTCTGCCCCAGAAGGGCGGCCTTCTCCTCCAGCGGGAGGGTCAGGCTCAAGGGGACCAGAAGCTGCTGGCTCATGGGGTCATAGTCCTCCGCCTTCAGGCGGTCGAAGTTCATCCGCTCATGGGCGGCGTGCTTGTCAATGAGAAGAATCCTGTCCCCCTGCTCCACGATAACGTAAGTACGGAGGATCTCTCCCAC
>JAHHSF010000097.1 GCA_020025375.1 Oscillospiraceae bacterium
AGCTCATGCCCATCGGTCAGGGGAGCGGAGGGACCTACCGCACGGAAGAGGGGGGCCGGGCCCGGCTGGCGGGGGCCTTCGGCCCCATGATGGCCTACCACGGCCCCATGGGAAACGGGCCAAGCCACTATTTCACCCTCCCGGGCTTTGCCGGGAAGGTGGGCTTTATCAGCGCCATGAGCCACAGCTTCTGCCACCAGTGCAACCGGGTGCGGCTCACTGCCCAGGGCTTTCTTAAGACCTGCCTTCAGTACGAGGAAGGGGCCGACCTGAAGCCCCTCCTGCGAAGGGGGGGGAGCGACCAGGAGCTGTTGGCCCTGGTGGCCGACACCATCCATAAAAAGCCGGTCCATCACCGTTTCCGGGAGGACGGCTATATTGAAAAAGCGGAGTGCCGGGGCATGAGCCAGATCGGCGGCTGACAGGAGGAAAAGATAATATGAAATTGATTCGCACGGAGGACGCGGTGGGTCATGTGCTCTGCCACGACCTGACCCGCATTGTTCCCGGCGTGACCAAGGACGCCGCCTTCCGCAAGGGGCACATCGTCACCGGGGAAGACATCCCTCTTCTCCTCTCCATGGGGAAGGAGCACCTCTATGTCTGGGAAAAGACCCCGGGGATGCTCCATGAGAACGAGGCGGCCGACCGGCTGGCCGCCCTCTGCGAGAACGAGCACATGTCACGAACTCCGGTGAAGGAGGGGAAGATCGAGCTTCGGGCCGAGATCGACGGCCTGTTCCTGGTAGATGTGGAGCGTCTCTTCGCCGTGAACTGCCAGGATCAGCTCATGATCGCCACCCGCCACACCAATACCCTGGTCCGCAAGGGGGATAAGCTGGCCGGGACCCGTATCATCCCCCTGGTCATTGAGGAAGAAAAGCTGGCCGCCGCCGAGCGGGCGGCAGGGAAGGCCCCTCTGCTGGAACTGCTACCCTTGAAGCGGACCACCGCCGCCATCATTGCCACCGGGAGCGAGGTCCATCTGGGCCGCATCCAGGACGCCTTTACTCCCATACTGACACAAAAGCTGGCCCAGGTGGGAGTCGAGGTCCTATTCCAGACCACCGCCCCCGACGATAGGGAGGAAATTTTGAAAGCCATCGCCGCCGCCAGAGCCAGCGGGGCGGAGATGATTCTTTGTACCGGGGGCATGAGCGTGGACCCGGACGACCAGACCCCCGGTGCCATCCGGGCCAGCGGGGCGGAGGTGGTCTCCTACGGTGCCCCCGTTCTCCCCGGTGCCATGTTCCTCCTGGGCTACTATGGGGACGGCACCCCCATCATGGGCCTGCCCGGCTGCGTCATGTACGCCAAGGCCACCGTCTTTGAGGTGCTCCTGCCCCGCATCCTGGCCGACCAGCCAGTGACCCGCCGTGACCTGGCGGCTCTGGGCCACGGCGGTCTTTGCCTGGGGTGCGAAGTATGCCATTACCCCATCTGCCCCTTTGGAAAATAAGGAGGAGGGCCATGGAACAGAAATTCAATCATTTTGATGAGGCAGGCAATGCCGTCATGGTGGACGTGTCCGGCAAAGTGCCTACCCACCGGGAGGCGGTGGCCCGGGGAGAGATTCGGGTTTCCCGGCCCGTGCTGGACGCCGTTTTAGGAAAGACCGCCTCCAAGGGGGACGTGCTGGGGGTGGCACGGGTGGCGGGCATTATGGCGACAAAACATACCAGCGACCTCATCCCCCTCTGTCATCCCCTTATGCTCTCCAACGCCACGGTGGATTTTGTCGTCCATGAGGAGCGCCTTGCCATTGAGGCGGTCTGCACCGTGAAGCTGGACGACAAGACTGGGGTGGAGATGGAGGCCCTCACCGGAGTGACGGTGGCCCTGCTCACCATTTACGATATGTGCAAGGCCATCGACAAGTCCATGGAGTTGGGGGACATCCACCTGGTCCATAAGGAGGGCGGCAAGTCAGGGGTGTATGACCGTGGGTAAGCCCATTGTGGTGGCGGTGAGCGGAGTGAAGAATTCCGGCAAGACCACCCTCATCGAGGGGATTCTTCCCCATTTGAGCGCCGCCGGAATCCAGACGGCACTCATCAAGCACGACGGCCACGCCTTTCAGGCCGACCCCCCCGATACCGACACCGGCCGCCACTTCGGGGCCGGAGCCTGTGGGGTGGCCATCTTTGACGAGGAGAAGTCCAAGGTCATCCGCCGGGGCCCGGTGGGGGCGGAAGCCCTCATCCCTCTCTTCCCGGAAGCCGATTTGATTTTGCTGGAGGGCTTCAAGTCCTCCCCACGGCCCAAGCTGGAAGTGGTGCGGGCGGGCAATTCTAAGGAGCCGGTCTGCGCCCCGGAAACGGTGCTGGCCTACGTTACCGACCTGCCTCTGGAAGGGGAGGGGAGGACTGTCCTTCCTCTGAACGACCCGGCCGTTGTGGCGGCATGGCTCGTTTCGTATACGAAAGAACAGCGAGGAGAGAGCTGACATGGGAAAGATTCTGGCCATTTGTATCAGTGAGAACCGGGGGACCCAAAAGCACACCGTCCCCACGGCGGTCCTGACCGAGGACTGGGGCATCCGGGGGGATGCCCATGGGGGGAAGTGGCACCGGCAGGTAAGCCTCCTCTCCTTTGAGAAGGTCGAGGCCTTCCGGGCCAAGGGCGCCCAGGTGGAGTTCGGCGCGTTTGGAGAGAACCTGGTGGTGGAGGGCTTTGACTTCCGTAACCTCCCCGTGGGTACCCGCTTCCAATGCGGCGAAGCGGTTTTGGAGATGACTCAGATCGGTAAGGAGTGCCACACCCACTGCCAGATCTATCAGGTCATGGGGGACTGCATCATGCCCCGGGAGGGAGTCTTTGCCAAGGTCCTCAAGGGCGGCGAGATTCACGAGGGGGATGAGCTTGTTATGCTCCCTGCTGACCCTGACGCCCCCCTTCGGGCCGCAGTGGTCACCCTCAGCGACAAGGGCTTTTCCGGCGAGCGGGAGGATAAGAGCGGACCGCTCCTGGCCCAGATGCTTACCCAGGCGGGCTATGAGGTGGTGGAAAAGCTCCTTCTCCCAGATGTGCAGACCCGCATCCAGACCGAGCTGGTGCGCCTCTGTGACGGCCGCCAGTGTGCCTTGATCCTCACCACGGGGGGCACCGGTTTTTCTCCCAGGGACGTGACTCCCGAGGCCACCCTGGCCGTCGCCACCCGGAACGCCCCCGGTATCGCCGAGGCGATCCGGACCTATTCTATGACCATCACCGACCGGGCCATGCTCAGCCGGGGGGCCTCGGTCCTCCGAAATAATACCCTCATCGTCAACCTTCCCGGCAGTCCCAAGGCGGCGAAAGAGGGCCTGACCTGTATCCTCCCCGCGCTGAAACACGGGTTGGAAATATTACAAAACAAGACTGGAGAATGCGCGAGATGAGAAAGGAAAAACTATTTGCCGGCCTTATGGCCATGACCCTGGCCCTTGGAGTCACCGCCTGCGGCGGTGGGAACGGGGAGGCTGAGTCCGTAGAGCTTCAGGTTTTCGCCGCTGCGTCCATGACCGAGACCATGACCGAGATCGCTGAGGAATATAAAAAAGTGGCTCCCAATGTGACCCTGACCTATACGTTCGATTCCTCGGGTACACTAAAGACCCAGATTGAGGAGGGGGCAGACTGCGACCTCTTTATTTCGGCCGCCCAGAAGCAGATGAACGCCCTGGACGAGGGAGGCTTTGTGAAGGCGGACAGCCGGGTGGACCTGGTGGAAAATAAGGTGACCCTGGCCGTTCCAAAGGGAAACCCCGCCGGAGTGACCGCCTTTGAGGACGTGGCGACCGACAAGGTTTCCATGGTGGCTCTTGGGAATGCCGATGTGCCCGTGGGTCAGTATGCCCGGGAGCTCTTTACCAACATGGGAGTCTGGGAGGAGCTTCAGGAGAAGATCACCTTTGGCTCCAACGTGAAGGAGGTCACCACCTGGGTCTCCGAGGGCACGGTGGACTGCGGGGTCATCTACGGGACCGATGCCTACTCCGCTGGGCTGGAGGTGGTAGCAACCGCTCCTGCCGACCTGCTGGATAATAAGGTGACCTATCCCGCCGCCGTCCTTGACAGCGCCGCTCACGCTGACGAGGCCCAGGCCTTCCTGGATTATCTTCAGACCGAGCCCTGTGCTGCCATCTTCCAGGAAGTGGGCTTTGCCATTCCGGGATAACCGGAGATCAAACAGAAAGGAGAGCGGGCCATGGACTGGTTTCCCCTGATAAACTCTCTGCGAATCGCCTTGATCGCCACGGTCTGCACCTTTTTCCTCGGCATCCTGGCCGCCTACTATGTCGCCAAGCTCCCCCGGCTGGTCAAGGGGGTGGTGGACTGCCTGTTCACCCTGCCTCTGGTGCTCCCTCCCACGGTGGTGGGCTTTTTCCTCCTGAAATGGATGGGGCCAAAGGGCCCTCTGGGAGCCTGGCTCCTGGAGCGGTTTGATGTGAAGCTCACCATGACCTGGCAGGCCGCCATTTTCGCTGTCATCCTGGTCACCTTTCCCCTCATGTACCGCACGGTGCGGGGGTCCTTTGAGGCCTTTGACCAGAACCTGCTTCACGCCGCCCGCACCCTGGGCCGGTCAAACACATGGACCTTCTGGCGAGTGCTTATGCCGGGCTGTAAGCAGGGCCTTATGGCGGGCACCGTCCTGGCCTTTGCCCGGGGGCTGGGAGAGTATGGGGCCACCTCCATGGTCTCGGGCTACACCCCTGGCCGGACGGCCACCATCTCCACCACGGTCTACCAGCTCTGGCGGGAGGGAAACGATGCTTTGGCTTACCGCTGGGTCTTTGTGAACCTCCTTCTCTCCTTTGGGG
>JAHHSF010000098.1 GCA_020025375.1 Oscillospiraceae bacterium
CCTGCCCCACCACGCCGGTAGTGACCAGGGGCTGACGGACCAGGAGCTTCAGGGCTCCAGGCCGAAATAATCGTCAATATCACGGCCGTTGATGGTGATCACGCCGGTGCCGCCCTCGTAGACGTGGACGCGGGCCACGGAGGACTTGCGGCGACCGGTGCCGTAAAAATAAGGCTTCTTGCTCTTATACATGCTCTTTTTCCTCCTTATTCAGCGGTCCAGGTCTCGGGCTTCTGAGCGGCGTGCTTGTGCTCAGCGCCACGATAGATGTGCAGGCGGACAAGGGAGTCCTTGGTCACGATGTTGCGGGGCATCATGCCGCGCACAGCCAGCTTCATAGCCAGCTCGGGCTTCTCCTGCATCAGGATGCGGTACTTGGTCTCCTTCAGACCGCCGGGATAGCCGGAGTGGGTGCGGTAGAATTTCTGCTCACCCTTCTTGCCGGTGAGAACGGCCTTCTCCGCGTTGAGCACGATGACAAAGTCACCGCAGTCGGCGTGAGGGGTGTACTCAGGCTTATGCTTGCCGCGCAACAGAGTGGCAGCGGTGGCAGCGGTCTTACCCAGGGGCTTGCCGGCCGCATCGAGGACATACCACTTGCGGACGATGTTGCCCTTATTTGCCATAAAAGTGGACATGGTCTAACCTCCAATTTGCTTTCTATATGAATTTTGGTTCTCACAAAGAAATTCCACTCTGGACGAGCGGAACGATTTGTATTATAATGCAGACGTTTATAAGTGTCAACCGCTTTTTCAAACTTTTTTTATTTATATTTTACTGTCTCTTATTATCTCTCGTTTTCTCTGTTTATCTCTTATTTTCATGTTTTCATTTTTCTTTTTTAAGGAGGCTATTTATGCAGAAACTACTGTCCTACGTCCGCCGCTGTGTGGAGGATTACGATATGATTTCCGCCGGAGACACGGTGGCCGTCGGTGTCTCTGGGGGAAAGGATTCCTTGGTCCTCCTGACCGCTCTGGCCAAGCTCCGGGAATTTTATCCCCTTCCCTTCCAGGTGGAGGCCGTCACTCTGGACATGGGCCAGCCTGGAATGGACTTCGCCCCCGTGGCGGACTACTGCAAGTCCATCGGAGTCCCCTACACCCTCATCAAGACCGAGATCGCCCACATCATCTTCGATATTCGCAAGGAGAAAAATCCCTGCTCCATGTGTGCCAAGATGCGCCGTGGGGCTCTCCACAACGCCCTCCTGGCGCGGGGCATCAACAAGATTGCCCTGGGTCACCATTTCGACGATGCGGTGGAAACCTTCTTCCTCTCCCTTTTCTACGAGGGGCGCATCTCCTGCTTCCAGCCGGTGACCTATCTGGACCGGACGGGCATCACCCAGATTCGTCCCCTCCTCTACTGCGGGGAGGGTTTCGTCCGCAATACCGCCCAGCGGCTGGAGCTTCCCATCGTGCAAAACACCTGCCCCGCCGACGGCTTCACCCAGCGCCAGGAGGTCAAGGAGCTCATCGAGTCCCTTTCCGGCAAGTATCCCCGACTGAAGGACTACGTCTTCCGGGCCATGCAGGCCTACCCCCTCCCCGAATGGAAGCCCAACAGCTCCCGCCGGGTGCCCCGGCCGGATGGGCAGGACTGAGCCCACGGCCCGGCGGAACGGCTGTCCGGTACGGCCTGAACCGCCGACACGCCATCCAGCAACAGATAAACGCCAAAAGGACATAGCCAGCCTGACAATCAAAGACTCCCCACTCATTATGGAATGAGTGGGGAGTCTTTGATTGTGCGGGAAATTGGGCTTGACTGAATGGCATTGGCAGCTTTGCGGCTGTCCTTTTCCCGCTCTTAGACCGCTTTGGCGGCGTTCTGGCGGGCGCTCTGCTCCAGGCGGCGAATGACGTACAGGGAGTCTGTGACCACCTTCACGGGCTTGGAAAAGTCCACCATGAACAGGCCCAGGAAGGTGCGGGCGTCCACCCGCAGGCTCTGGTCCTCGGAAGCCAGATATACCGGCTCCTTCACGCTGTTCGCCAGCTTCTGCAAAGCCTCAATGTCAGCCAGAGACTCAAATTTCATATTCATGACCATCGCGATTTTCCTCCTAAAAATTGAAACATTGTAATGATGGTCGGGGGGTATGCCAGACACCCCCGGTCGAAGGAGGAAATTTCCTCCCCCTTGACGCTTGCAGTATACAACAGCCGAGCTTGCATTTCAATTCACAAGTTAACCAACATTTCGCATTTCGAAGGAAGCGTTTTATTGCATTTTATGCTTTACCGTCCCACTTAACAAAAGCCTTGCCTGCATTTTCTGATGTTTTCATCCGTTCAAATGAAGTTATCAATTCATAAGACCGCAGACAAGCTCTGTATAGGCGGCAGGGTCCTCCAAAGGCAAATCGGCCAGCAGGAGGGCCTGGGCATAGAGGAGCTGGGCGTATTTGGCCGCCTTCTCCTTATCCTCCTCCACAGCGGCCCGGAGGGCGGCGAAGGCCCCGGCATCAGGATTGAGCTCCAACACCCGCTCGGCCCTCATCATGGGGCCGCCCTGCTCCATCTTGGCAAAATACTTCTCCATCTCCAGGGTCACAGGGCCGTCGGCGGTGAGGCAGACCGGGCCACTCTTGAGAATCTTGGAGATACGGACCTCCTTCACCCGGTCGCCCAGGGTTTCCTTCACGAAGTCCAGAACGTCCTTGTTCTCCTCGGCCTTCTTCTCCGCCGCCTGCTTCTCCTCCTCGCTCTCGGGGAGGGCGTCCTCGTCAGAGACCGACTTGAAGGCCTTGCCCTCCCAGTCGGCCAGGGCGTTCACCACGAATTCGTCCACCTCGTCGGTGAGGTAGAGGATCTCATACCCCTTGTCCAGGATGCGCTCTGTCTGGGGGAGCTTGGCACCCCGTTCCGCGCTCTCGGCGGAGACATAGTACAGGTAGGGCTGGTCCTCCTTCATCCGCTCCACATACTCGGCCAGGGTAGTGAGCTTCTCCCCGGCAGAGGAGCGGAAGAGAAGCAGGTCCTTCAGCATCTCCTTATGGGCACCGTAATCATTCACTACGCCATACTTGAGCTGATGGCCGAAAGCGGCCCAGAAGCTCTCATACTTCTCCCGCTCCTCCTTCTGGAGTTTCAGGAGCTCGGCCTTGATCTTCTTCTCCAGGTTGGCGGCGATGATTTTAAGCTGGCGGTCGTGTTGGAGGACCTCCCGGCTGATGTTCAGGGAGAAGTCCTGAGAATCCACCACGCCCTTGACGAAGCGGAAGTGGTCGGGGAGCAGGTCGGCGCACTTGTCCATGATGAGCACCCCGGAGGAGTAGAGCTGGAGGCCCTTCTGGTACTCCCGGGTATAAAAATCATAGGGGGCCTTGGCCGGGATATAGAGGAGGGCCTTATACTCCACCTGGCCCTCGGCGCTGGTGTGGATGACGGCCAGGGGGTCCTCCCAGTCCCCGAACTTCTCTTTATAGAAGCTATTGTAGTCCTCAGGCTTCAGCTTGCCCTTGGGCCGCTGCCACAGGGGCACCATGGAGTTGAGGGTGTCCAGAGAGGTGTAGGTCTCCCACTCAGGCTTGTAGTCCTCGGGAGCGTCGGCGGGCTTCTCCTTCATCCGGGAATGCTCCATCTCCATCTTCACAGGGGTGTGGATGTAGTCGGAGTACTTCTTCACCAGATCGGCAATGACATGGGGATCCAAATAGCGGTCATAGGACTCGTCCTCGTCGTTCTCCTTGATGTGGAGGACGATCTCGGTACCTGCCTCAGCCTTCTCGCAGGGGGTAACGGTGTAGCCATCGGCCCCGGTGGACTCCCACACCCAAGCCTCGTCAGAGCCGAAGGCCCTGGAGGTGACGGTGACCTTGTCGGCCACCATGAAGGCGGAGTAGAAGCCCACGCCGAACTGGCCGATGATGTCCACGTCCTTTGGGGCCTTCTCCCCCTCCAGGTCCTTCTTGAACTGGAAGGAACCGCTCTTGGCGATGGTACCCAGGTTGTTCTCCAGCTCCTCGCGCGTCATGCCGATGCCGTTGTCGCTGACGGTGAGGGTGCGGGCGGCCTTGTCAGCGCTGAGGGTAATGGCAAAGTCCTGCCGCTTCACCATCACGCTGTCGTCGGTAAGAGCCTTGTAGGCCAGCTTGTCCACCGCGTCGCTGGCGTTGGAAATGAGCTCCCGGAGGAAGATCTCCTTGTGGGTGTAGATGGAGTTGACCATCAGGTCCAGAAGCCGCTTGGACTCTGCTTTGAACTGTTTCTTTGCCATGATACTGTTGCCTCCATTTATATGAAAATATATAAAAAAACAAAAGCGTTAGCACTCTTTTTATCAGAGTGCTAACGCTATCATAGTCCTTCGGACCGAATTTTTCAAGAGGGTTCAGAAAATGTTTACAATTCTCCTCTTGCAGACCTGTTTCCCAAGAGGGAAAACCGTTCAGGCGCTATCAAGAAAGCCTTGAAAGGCCTGTATTTTGGGGTAGTATGAAAGAATTGATTGATAAATTCGGATTTATCCTACAACACCTCTCAAAACCCTGTATTTACAAGGGTTTTCGCCGTTTACAACTGCACATTTTATGTATTTCCCCTTACTTTTTCCCTTACGAGCCGAGACTGTGTCAAGTGATGTTCGCAAAAAGGGTTCCTGAAATATGAAATTAAGCTGCAATGAGCAGCGTTGCCTCAATGGCTTCCTGGCTGAGGAAAGCCCTGAAAACAGACCAATCCTCCGCATATTCCATCAGGTATGTGGAGACCAGCCGGACATAGGCCAGGATATTCCGCATAAAATGCACCTTACAGCGCTGCCATGAGGCGC
>JAHHSF010000099.1 GCA_020025375.1 Oscillospiraceae bacterium
GTCCAGGCCGGGGTGGGCGACCTCCTCCTCCAAAACAGCCACCCGGTTTTCCAGCCGTACCAGCTCATCGTGGAGGGCCCCCATCCCCTTGCCTATGGTGACGGCAAAGGCGCTTATCCCTAGAATAAAGGCGGCCAGGCAGAGAGCGGGAATCCAAGCGCGGCGTTTTTTCTGGCTGCTCCCCTCTGCCCCGCTCTTTTTTTCGGGCTCCTCCACCTGAAGGAGCTCATTCAGGCTGATGCTGAAGAGTTTCGATAAGGCGATGAGCTTGTCGGTGTCGGGCACCGCCCCGTCGGCCTCCCACTTGGAGACTGCCTGGCGGGTGACCCCCAGCTTCTCCCCCAGGCCCTCCTGGGAAAGGCCCAATTTCGTTCGGTGGTACTGGATGCGTTGTCCTAATGTCATGGTGCTCGCCCCTTTCATTTCGTACCCTCAACATAGCAGAAAAGCCGCCGGATTGGCAAGCCCGGCGGCTTTACAATTCGTCAACTCCCGGTTGACAGCCTAGAGCCGCAAGAGTTTGGAGCTCATAGGAGGCAGAAGAATCTCCCGTCCCTCCACGGTGACGGTGGCCATTCTGTTCCCCAGATTGGCGGCGGCCAGGACGGTTTCCTCTTCCCAGGTGCGGGTGAAGGCCAGGAGCGGCCCCTCGGCGGCCAGCCAATGGAGATCCCCCTGGCGGAGGGCATTCCACTGCCCACGGGCCTCGCCCAGGGCGCGGAAGTGGTCGATCAGGTCCAGATCCTCATTTCCCCATGGGAAGGTGCGGCGGTTAAAGGGGTCCTCAAACCCCTCCAACCCCGCCTCGTCCCCGTAGTAGAGGGTGGGGGAGCCGGGGAAGGCGTAGAGGATGGTGGCCCCTGCCTTCAGCAGGGCGGCGCCACGGGCGTACTCCTCCGCCGTCATTCGGTAGCCTGCCCGCCAGGCCTTGGGCTGGGCCTGACAGTCGCTCCCCACCCCCAGGAGGGTAATGATTCGGGGGGTGTCATGGGTGCCCAGGAAGTTCATGGCGGAGTAGAAGGCGAAGGGAGGGTAGTTTTCCCGCAGGCGCTCCATAGCCTCCATAAAGCGCCGGGCGTCCCCGCCCAGGAGCCAGGCCACCAGGGCATTGCGGAAGGGGTAGTTCATCAGGCCGTCCAGATGCCGGCCCAGGAGGTGGCGGCGGCGCACGTCGTAGGCGATCTTGGTGGTGCCGTCCTCCCAGACCTCTCCAATGACCACGGCATCCGGCTTCTCCTCCCGCACCGCCTTATGAAGGGCGGCGATGAAGGCGTCGGGGAGCTCGTCGGCCACATCCAGCCGCCAGCCGTCTGCTCCGGCCCGGAGCCAGCGGCGGACGATGGAGGCCTCGTCTTGGATCATATAGTTGAGATAGTCCGGGTGGCTCTCATTCACGGCGGGGAGGGAGTAGATGCCCCACCAGGAGTCATATTTGTCCGGCCAGTGGGTAAAGTGGAACCAGGGGTAATACGGGGAGTCCTGGCTCTGGGCCGCCCCCGGCTCTGGGTAAAAGCCGTCCCCATTGAAGTACTTGGAGACAAAGCCGGTGTGGTTAAAGACCCCATCCAGCAGAATGCGGATGCCCAGGCTGTGCGCCTTTTCACACAGGGCGGTGAAATCCTCGTTGGTCCCCAGCATGGGGTCGATCCTCTCATAGTCGGCGGTGCCGTAGCGGTGATTCTCCGCCCCCTCGAAGATGGGATTGAAGTAGAGGGTCTCCACCCCCAGAGACTTCAGGTAGGGAAGCTTTTCTATGATTCCCTGGAAGTCGCCGCCGAAAAAGTCCCGGTTGCGGATCTCCCCCTTGGGGTCGGGGAGGTAGTCGGGCTCCTCCTCCCAGTGTTTGTGAACCGACCGGCCCCCCACCATCCCCTTTGGGTCGGGGAGCTTGGAGCGGCGAAAGCGGTCGGGGAAGATCTGATAGGTCAGCCCCCGGCCGAACCAGGCGGGAACCGTCTCGCTGCCGTCATAGACGGTGAGCTGGTATTCCTGGGACTGGCTGCACCGGCCGTCCAGCCGCTCCAGACGGAAGGAGTACCAGACGAGGCCCACATAGTCTCCGGTGTCCAGGGTGCCGGAGAATACGTCCCGGCCCAGCTCGGTGTCCTCCCAGAGCAGGGGGACCTCCACGGTCTCATTGTCCCGGAACTCGAACCGGGCCAGAAGAACCCCGCGGGAAAAGCCTCCGGCCCGGTCGGGCCGGAGGGAAAAGCGGACCGCTGTCCCCGTGGGGACGGCTCCGTAAGGCTCTTTAAAGGCCGGATCGGCGGAATGATAAGTGAGAAGGTCGAACATGATACGGGTACTCCTATCGAATCAGAGTGTTCTCGGGGGCGGGGGCCTCCAGAGTTTCCTCCGCGTGGAAGTAATAGGTGAGGATGTCGGCGGCGATGGCGGCCAGCTTTCCGCCCGCCTCGCCCTTTTCCACCGCGATGGCAAGGGCCACCTGGGGGTCGTCAAAGGGGGCGAAGGCCACAAAGATGGCGTTGGAGGTGGAGGCTCCGGTGACCTGGGCCGAGCCAGTTTTGGCCCCCACCTTCACGTCCAGATCCTCAAAGTACCGGGCGGTAGAGCCGGTCTCGGTAAGCTCCAGCATCCCGTTCTTCACAGCGGTCAGGTTTTCCGGGGCGATGTTGATGGCATCGATAAGCTCAGGCTCCCGCTGGTAGAGGACGGTGGAGAAATCAGCGCTCTTCACGGAATCCAGCAGATGGGCGGAGTAGTGCCGACCACCGTTGGCCAGGGTGGCGATGTAGTTGGCCAGTTGGAGAGGGGTGAACTGGTTGTTTTCCTGCCCGATGGCGGCGGGGAGGGTGCTGCCCTCGTTCCAGACACCCCCGATGGACTCCGTGTATTCCCGGCCGGCCACCACGCCGGTATATTCCGGCAGCTCCACGCCGGTGGACTCCCCCAGCCCAAAGAGCCGGGCATACTGTCCCAGCTTTTCGATGCCCAGCCGACGGCCCACGTCGTAGAAGAAGACGTTGCAGGAGTTTGTGATGGCCTGTGTGACGTTCTGGTTGCCGTGGGTGCCGCCGCCCTGCCGGTAGATCCAGCACCGGGGCTGGTAGTCCTTGTAGTAGAGGTACTTGCCCGTGTCCCGGATAATGGTCTTGGGGGTGATGATCCCCTCCTCCAGACCTCCGATGGCGGTGACCATCTTAAAGGTGGAGCCGGGGGCGTAGAGGCCCATGAAGGCCCGGTTGTAGAGGGGCTTCATGGGGTCGTCCCGGAGCTGGACAAAGTTTTCCGAATAGGAGGCCAGGTCAAAGGTGGGATAGCTGGCTGCGGCCAGGATTCCACCGGAGTTCACGTCCATGACCACCGCGGCGCCGCCTTCCGCCTGCTCCATGGTGGAAATGTGGTCGGCCAGGGCCCGCTCCACCGCCTCCTGAAGACGGATGTCCAAGGTAGAGGTGATATGATAGCCCGGCTGGGGAGCAAGTTCGTTGCCCTCGCTGTCCAGGAGCCAGCTCTCGCTGACCACCTTGCCGGTGGGGGTGGTCTCCACTGCCCGGACCCCGGCAGTGCCCCGGAGGTATTCCTCAAAGGCCTTTTCTATCCCGTCCTTTCCCACGGTCTCGTCCATCTGGTAGCCCATGGCCTTATAGGTCTCCCACTCTGTGTCGGGGATGCTTCCCACCCGGCCCAGCAGATGGGCGGCGTAAGGGGTGGCGTAGCGGCGGACGGTGGTGGGCTCAATCAGGACACCGGGCAGCCCGGCTTCCTTCACGGCGGTAATGAAGCCGATCTCCACCCCCTCGGAGAAGAGATAGGCCACCCGGACAATGTCCTTCTGCCGCAGAAGAATCTCGTAGCGGACCGCCAGCAGGTCCCGGGCCTCGTCGTCGTGGACCATAGGGTCCACCTTGAAGTTCTTGCGCATCTGTTCCATGAGGTAGCCCGCCGTAGGCTCCGGCCCCTCCCACAGGGGAGCGGAGCCCACCTCCAGCTGGGTGAGCAGCTTGGTGATATTCTCATCCTCCCATTTCATCGTTTTCAAGAGACGCTGAAAGCGAGTACGGGTGGTGTCGGTGGCATCCATGAGGGCGGTGCGGTAGGGGGCCTCTTTGGTGATGGGGAAGGAACCTTCGTTCCACTCCACCCCATGGGCCCGGCAGAGCTCCAGCAGAGTCAGAAGGGTGGCGTTAATGCTCTCGTCATCCCCCATGAGTCCGGTGTTCAGGGTCACCTGATAGGACAATTCGTTATAGACCAGGACCCGGCCGTAGCGGTCCAAAATTTTTCCACGGGCGGCCTCTACGGTCTCGGTCCGGGCAATCTTTCGGGTAGCCCGGGCGGCGTACTCCGGCCCCTCCACGATCTGGAGCTGATAGAGGGTGGAGATAAAGACGAGCAGGACCACGGCAAAGAGGACCAGGAGGACCCTGGTCCGGTAAATGAGTCGTTGTTCCTCCAAAGGGGGTCCTCCTTTCCCGGGAAATCGGGTAAAAAGTGATTACATAAGCTTTGTCCCGCCGACCTTGGAATAGACCTTACGGAAGAGAAGGTAAATGGGCAGGACGAAGAGCAGGCTGACCAGGACCTCGGTGGCAGCCAGCCGGAGCATGGGGCGCAGGGTGGCCCGGCCGCCCGCCAGGCGGACAAGGACGCGGCCCAGATCAATGGCGCTCAGCACCCCCGCCGAGCAGATGAGGCAACCAACATAGCTCTGCTTCAGGCCGTATTGGGCGACACCCCCGGCCACCGCCCCGGCAACGGCCAGAGCGAGAATCAGAAGAGGGCCCTCCCCCGGCCAGGCGGCGAAGGAGAGAAGCCC